>JAEDKB010000127.1 GCA_016296045.1 Oscillospiraceae bacterium | reverse complement strand
CTCATTGCGGACATTCTCGATTCGGTGCAGGCAGGACTTGAAACCTTCCGCGAAGCAACGGACAACGGAAAATTCCGTCCGATGTGCCTGAAAATTGAAGAACTGATGCTTCTGAACAGCAAAGAATACACAAAGGTACTTGCGATGTGGAAAATGTGGGACATGGGAGTAGGCGAAAGCTCCTTTGATAATTGGGTGCTGCATATGGAAGACGGAGGTGTCGCGTGATGCCGAAATCGACCATTAAGACCAAGGGCATGAAAGGAAGCTACCGAGCGTTCAACGGAGAAATCAAAGTTTTGCAGAAGCAGGGCGAATGGCTTTACGGCGTGGAAATATGGCTCCTGAACGACAAGGTAAACCGAAATAAATGGCGGTTTACCGACATGGCAGGGCATAAAGACCTTTTCCGGGGAACACCGATTTTGATCGCCTATGTGAATGACGGAAAAGGCATCGGTGACGGTCACAACTACCGGATGGAAATTGATCCGAAAACGGGAGAGGAAAGACCGTCCTTTACAGACGCAACAGCAGAAAGAATTGTTGGCGCACTCTCTGACGACCCGGCTGATTTCAGACTGGAAGAAAGAGATGGATATACATGGATTGTCGGCAAGGGAAATCTTTGGCGTTGGTACGCGAAAGAGGTTGTCGAGAAGATTGAGCGTGATTCGTTACAGGGGCGAGGAATGTCAATCAGCATCGAAGCACTTGTCACAAAAAGTCACATGGAAAACGATACCGAGGTAGAAGACGATTATATCATCCTCGGCACTACGATTCTTGGCGACCATGTACTTCCTGCCGTGGCAGATGCACGAATTACGGCTCTGCAAGAAATCGGACAGCGGTTTAACGAATTAAAGGTAAGAGCCGCATCCTACAATGCAAAGGGCGTGGGATTGCCCGACAAAACCAATAAAGGAGTGAAAAAAACCGATATGGAGTATTTCAGCAAACAGCAGCTCTGCGAACTCGGAAAGCGTTTTGAAGGCTATACCGTGCTTGCAGCAGCAAAGAACGAAAACGGAAACATTTATGTTTGCCTGCTGAAAGAGGAAAGTGCCTTTACATACACCATGAGTGCGATTGATGAAACGATCGCACCTGAAAAGTTTGTTTCCGTAAACGCACAGACTTCTTTCGGATTTGACGGCGGCATTTCCGTAAGCGTTGACACCTGCGAGGTAACAAGCGTTTTCACAAACGGCCTTGCAGCGGCAAAGAGAGAACTGGAAAAGGCAAAGAAAGACCTTTCCGCAACGACACAGAAAATCAGCGAAATGCAGACTGCCGAAAACGCACGAAGAGTGATGGCGGCAAAGGCAAAGGCTGATTCCGTACTGAGCGCGTTTAACGCCAACCGGGAAGAAAAGGTGGATGTTAAGGTGCTGGAATCCGTTAAGAAAGACATCGAAGACGGAAAATACACCGCTTGCATGGATGAAAACGGCGCATGGTGCGGAGAAACCATCGTGGAAAAGGAAGTCAAGGCTTTGTGTGCAGATGCGGTTATGGCTCTGGACGAAAAGAAAGCCAACGAAAATCGGAGCGTCCACATTTGGGACAAGCTCGGCAACAAGGGAAACATCGACAACGGCGATATTGGCTCTCTGCTTGCACGCAAGGGCATTCGCTGATTTATAAAGGAGTGAAATAAGATGGCATTTATTGAAAAAACCGCGTTTGAAGCGCGTATTACCAACAATGACCGCGAGAATCTTTCTCACATTGCCGGTCTGTATAAGGCTTCCAATGCAGCAGCGGACTGCTCTGCCGGTATGCTTTGTGTAAGAAACGGTCAGATTCCCTGCGAGGGCTTTACCGGCGTTTATAACGAAAACACATGGTACATGAAAGCAGCTACCGCCGCTGACAATGCAGAGAGCGTTATTTACGCTTGCGACACCTATGATGTGCAGCTTCTTCCCGGAAAGGGAGGAAAACTGTATGCCGTCGGCGCAGAAACCCTTGGACTTGGCGTCCCGGCTGGTCGTTACGGCAACTTTACCCGTATTGATTTTGACGGTCAGAGCGTTTACCGCTTTGGCGAAGGAAATGTGACGCTCAACACCGAGAGTGACAAGTATTTCACCATCGACAACGGCGTTCTTACTTCCACTACAACAAAGCCGGCGAGCGATGGCGCACTTTACTTTGAATTGCGCGGCACAGGCAAGTTTACCGAGGGCGCAGGTCAGAGCTTCGGCTATTACGATCTTGTTGCCTGCAAGCCCGTTGTTGCGGCAGGCTGATAATTGAAAGGAGGAAAAACACATGGCTGCAAGAATTGCTCTTAACAGCATTAACTACGATATTTTCAATGTCCGCGCAAACGAAACCGCAGACAAGACGCAGGACAGAGCCGACATTGTCGGTCTTGGCAGAACCCTTTTTTATGAACACGCCCGCAAGGGTCAGAGCGCTATTTTCTCCGCTCTGAAAGCCAACGATTCCGGTCTTGCCGATTCTGTGTTGCAGGCAGGCGAATACGGCAAGGTCAATGAAACCTTCCGCAACGACCATCTGCTTTATGCAGCCCGTAAGGTTTGCGAGTTCACAGGAGAAAAAGCACCCGAAACCTTTGAACAGTTCAAACAGATGTCCGGCAAGTTTTACGGAAATCAGCACTTCTACGCCGTGCTTCAGGGCATTTATCAGGAGATCATCACCCCGATTCTTCCGGCGGTTTATTCCGAAGCCGTCGCGCAGTTCGCAGATGTCGTGGAGGTCGGTTTTGGTGAAACCTACGCTCTGAGCGTTGGCAGCAATGATATTCCCGTATTTCAGGACAGCGCGTGGGGCGCATCCAGAAGCGTTCCCGCAAACCGCTTCTACAGCAAGGATTACACCCTGAATCCGCAGCCGAAGACAGCGGAAATCCGCATGAAGTGGCACCAGCTTGTCGGAAACAACATGGACTTCGGTGCTTTCTTCGCAAACATCGTAGCCGGTATGTACGCAAAGACCATGGGAATGTGGTCTGCAATGCTTGCCGAAGCCGCAACCGACCCGACCAAGGTTCCGACCGCTCTGTCGCAGACCTTCAACGCTACAAACTGGGTTACTCTTGCAAACAAGGTTTCTGCGTTGAATAACACAAGCATTTCCAATGTCGTGGCATACGGCGGCGCGGTTGCGCTTTCCAAGGTTCTGCCTGCCGAATCCACCGGCACTTCCAACACCGCAATGGACGCTGCGCTTGCAACCCTGCTTGGCAGAGATTACATCCTTTCCGGTTATCTCGGCAAGTACATGGGTGTCCGCCTGCTTCCGCTGCGTGATGCCGTGATTCCCGGAACGCAGAACACCACGGTCAACACCGTCCTCAACCAGAATACCATTTGGATGATGGCGGCAAATGCAAGAAAGCCGCTGACGATTGCATACAACCGCGACACCCCGATTTCCATTGAAATCGACCCGATGAAGACCGCTTCCTTTGAACTGATCTTCAACCTGACGATTGCTATCGATAGCGCGTCTGTATTTTCTTCCAAAGCAGGCGTGATTACGATCTAACGCAAAATTTTAGAGCAGGGGAGCATAATCCCCTGCTCCCATATGCCGTCAATGGACATACGCAAGTTCGATTCTTGCGGACGGCTTGAAAAATCAAATTACAAGGTCATAGAAAGGAATAAAAGGTGAAGAACTATGGCAGAGAAGAAAACCACTGATGCGGCGAGAAAAAAGACTTCTACAGCCGTGAAAAAATCGGAAACAGCCGAAAAGGTGATTGCGGAGCAGGCAGAAGTAAAGCCCGTACAGGCAGCAAAGACCTTTACGGAAGAGGAAGTGCAGGCGATGATTGCAAAGGCGGTTGCGCAGGCACAGGCACAGGCAGCTCCGCAGGTCGTTCAGATCTCGCAGAATGTGGAAAAAGTGCATTTTCTGTGGCAGGCAGAGGTCGCGGACGATAATGTTGTGATGTTTGGCGATGGCGGTATGTACGGCCGGATTACGGGAAAGACCGGTAGCTTCTATGTGCCGAAATCGGACATTTCGCGCATTATGGATTCACAGACGCGGCACTTCATTGAAAAGCGCTGGCTGATGATTGTTTCCGGCCTGAACGATGAGGAACGGGAAACAATCGGCGCAGATTATAAAGAGGGAGAAATCCTTGATAAAAAGGCTTTCAAGCAGATGCTTGAATTGGGCGACGAAATTATCCCGATTTACAGGGAGCTGTGTGACGGACACAAGGAAATGGTGGCAAAACGCTACTACGAAGCATACAAAGCCGGAAAGAAAGCACCGAGGGAACGCATTGTTGCGCTGAAGGAGGCTTCCGGGAGCTGTGAAGCCGCCGCGCTTGCGTTCAAGGCAATTCTTGAGGGCATGAACGAAGCAGAAGCTAAATGAATTACAGAACATAAACAAAGCAAAAAGGAGGCGCATGGATATGGCTACAAGCATTTCGGAAATCGTAAGCAATGCTATGGTCTACATTGACGATGTTAGATTAAAGGAGGAATTGGAGCTTAGTCCTGCTTTATTCTATCGGAAGATGTGGCTGTATGTCAAAAATGCGCTTCCTTTGCTGAACCGTCCTCCGCAGCTGCTTGGTTATCTGCAAAAAAACGCGGTTGAGCCGATGTATGACAGTTTTGAATGGGAGAGCGAAAATGACGCTTCTCTTTCAAACGAAACAAAGATTGAAACCGGAAAAATCGGGTATGAAATCTGCTCGGTGGTTATGCGGAGCAGGGACGGAACAGAAGCAACGCCTTATTTGGAAGCGGTATATGATGCCGAAACAGGCATTGTTACGATTCCGCAGCAGGACGAACCCGGCATTGTGTTTGAAATGGACTTCTACAAGGACGGACAGTTTAACGACATGACCTTGACGATGAAGCGCCTTTTCGGACTTGCGATTGCGGTGGTGTGGGATGAACACTTTGAGAGAAACTGGCTGAATTTACAGCCGAAAATCAAGGATGCGTCTTTTACTACGGTGAACGAAGCGAATTTCGCAGAAAAGAGCAACGAACGGCTGATAAAGAATCGGCAGAGCTACAATGACGAGCTGCGGAAATATGAGCAGGACTGCGCATACGCAAAGGTCGTAGGCGGAAAAATGAGCGCGTATCCGAAATTTGTTTAACGGTCAGGGGAGAGACAGAAATGGCAGAACACAATACGCTGACGGTAATTCGGCAGGGCGACCAATACAAAATCCCCATGACCGTTTCCGATAACGGAACGATTATTACAGCGACCAATGCCGATGCCATGCGCATTATGCTTGGGCGGTTTATGGCGGTATATCCTGACGGAGAACTGGACTTTGACAACAGCACGGACAAATGGCTGTTTCCGCTGACGCAGCAAATGAGTTACGCGCTGAAAAGCGGAGCGGTTTTCGCACAGGCGCAATACAAAATCGGTGACAGCATTATTACAACGGAAAAGGCAAAAATC
>JAEDKB010000126.1 GCA_016296045.1 Oscillospiraceae bacterium | reverse complement strand
ATATTGAAAATGACGGGCAGCTTCTTTCGCTTCTGTCTGCTCTTTCAGACATGAAAAAGCAGTATGACAAAATTTCCGCCGCACTGGAGGAGGTTCGAGCCACCGGTTACGGAATCGTCATGCCGACTGCCGATGAGCTGCATATGGAGGTGCCGGAAATCGTCCGCAAGGGCAATGCCTACGGTGTGAAGCTGAAAGCCAGCGCACCGTCGATCCATATGCTTCGAGCGGATATTCAGACGGAGATCAGTCCGATGGTAGGCGATGAGCAGCAGTCGGAGGATCTGGTGCAGTATCTTCTCGGTGAATATGAGGGCAACACGGAAAGGCTTTGGGACAGTAATATTTTCGGAAAATCCGTATTTGAACTGGTGAACGAGGGTCTGACCTCAAAGCTGCGCCGGATGCCCGATGACGCACGTCTGAAGCTGAAAGATGCTTTGACGCGAATTATCAATGACGGGGCAAACGGTCTGATTTGCCTGCTTCTGTAATAAAAAAACTCCGGTCGAAGGCGCATCCTCCGACCGGAGTTTTTTTAGGCTGCAAAACAACCCTGTCATTTTCACCCGAAGTAACCATGGGCTGTGTCGTGTTTCAAAGGTTCATTTATGGTTCAAATCATTCAGATTGCGGATTATCCTTCATCCCAATTTTCGTCCGGATTCTCGTCCCAGTCCTCCGGTTCATCCTGAGCTGCCGTCTCGGCTTCCGCCGCGGCTTTTTCTGCCTCCCGAACCTCATAGGTCTTATCCACGTCAGACAGGGTTCTGCCGGTATTTTCCAGATGGAAAACAGCATCGACCGCAGGCTCCAGAGAAGTGAGCTTGCCGCGCATGACGTAGGCGGCATAGTTCTTAAAGGAGATCGGACAGATCGCGCCGCACCCCATCACCTGCCGGCACAGGTCATAATAGTTTCCGGAATTGGCAAAGGCCGAGCCGCACATACTGGCAAGATTTTCGTTTTTCGACGAGCCGATCTGCAGCGACCCGTATTCCAGGAAAAACTGCGACAAATCAAAATTCGCTGTCATACGGGTCTCGGAAAGGTAAAAATCATATTCGCCGCTGCCGAGATACATATTAAAAGCAGAAGAATCACAGGCACGAACCACGATATTCAAGCCGGCATCGTTCAGCGTCTGTGCAATGATTTCTGCCGCCTCTGCACGTCCCGGCTCATCATTGCATACCAGCAGGATTCCCGTGTGATCCTTATATTCCGGATTGGTCTTTACGCCGGAATCACTCACCGCTTTGGCAAGCAGCGAAACGTTAAACTCATATTCCTTCGCAAGGGTCGCATCGTATAGATCCGAATTGGGCGAGCACGGCAGCGTACTCGGATTTGCAAAGCCGTTATAGCACTCACTGACAATCGTATCCCGATCCACGCCGTAGGTCACTGCTTTGCGCAGCGTTTCGTTGGCAAAGTAGCCGCTTTCATAGTTGAAGCCAATGTACTGCATGATTGTGGTCGGGACTTCCCAGATTTCAAAGTCACAGCGATAGCCGGCGGAAGCGGCAGAGCAGGGATCGCAGTAGACCATATCAACAGAGCCGTACTGGAAAGCATCCCGAAGCTCATAATAGTCCTTGCAGACAAACAGCGGAATCTCCTCAACATCAACAGCCGGCGGCTCGGTATTCCACCAATTGGTGTTTCGCACCAGTTTTTCCGCAGAATAAGAATACGGGCCGGAGCCGATGGGAATGTTTCGCTCCACCGTGCTCTGCTTCACGATTGGAATGTCCATCATCAGCGCAAAATTCTCATAGGAGGTCGCAAGCTGAATCTGGACGGAGAGCGTGTCGATTGCGCTGCAGGAGACAACGTTTTGCAGGCGAATTTTATAATAGCGGCTCATCCGTGCAGCCTGAATGGAGGCTACCACATCGTTCGCGGTCATCGGCGTGCCGTCCCAGAACAGAACATCGGGCATCAGATGAAATGTATAGGTCAGTCCGTCCGTGGAAACAGAAAAGCTTTCACACAACTGCGGCTCCGCCTGAAAATGATAGTTGACTACAAACAGCGATTCATAAAGCAGAGACATCAGTCCCCTGTTCAGAGTCAGGCCGCATTCAAACGGATTTAAGCCCGCATCCGGCATGAACGGAAGCGTAAAGCTTCGCATATCCTCCAAAACATCCGGAGTCGTCGGAACCGCGATTGTTTCCGCCGTCTCAGCCGCCGTTTCTGTCTCGGTAACAGTTTGTGTTTCTGTCTGCGTCTGCGCCGCACAGCCGCACAACAGCGTCAGCGCAAGGAGCAGTACAATGATCTTTCTCACAGGGATTCTCCTCTAAGCATAATGATTGCCGCCAGTGAGCCGCGCTCACCGCCCACTCTTCTGTGTGACCAGAAGCGTTCCGGCTGGCAGGCGGTACATTCTTGTGCGATATCGATTTTCTTTACACCCATGCGCTCAAGCGCAAGGGCATTCAGGCCTTTAAGGTTAACATAATATTTTTTGCCGACTGATCGGATAAATTCCTCCGCTGCGCTGCCAAAGCTTGCGCGCATCGCCTCCGGCACGTCATCATCCGTCTCAAAGCAGCACGGACCGATGCACGGGCCGATCGCCGCACAGACATCCTCCGGATTCGTGCCGAATTCTCGCGTCATTTTTTCCACGGCCTTCGCCGCAATCGCCGCAGCAGTTCCGCGCCAGCCGGCATGCACCGCACCGATTGCCCGACACACGGGATCGTATAGCAGCACCGGCGTACAGTCTGCCGAAAACACCGTCAAGGCGACATTCGGTTCGTTCGTCACAAGGCCGTCGCAGCCGTGCTCTACCGGACGGATCAAGCCCCTGCCGCGCTCGGAAGCACCGACACGTTCCACAATATCGGAATGGATCTGTTTGGTAAAAACGGTGTGCTTCGGTTCAAAGCCTACCGCCGCACCCAAGCGGCGATAGTTTTCCAGAACATTGCGCGGACGGTCGCCGCGATGGGTTCCGAGATTCAGCGAATACAGGATTCCCTTGCTGACACCGCCATAGCGCGTGGAAAAGCAATGTGCAGTCTGCTCCAGAAGCGGAGAGGTCAAATACTCCAAATCGCCTTTTCGGTTTACATAAAGTCCCATTACTTAGCCTCATCCTTGTCTCGGCAGCAGTTTTTATACTTTTTGCCGCTTCCGCAGGGACAGGGATCATTCGCCCCGATCTTAACCTTTTTAATCGGCTGACGCTTAACGGTCTTGTCTGCCGGACCGCCGGTTCCCGTGATCTGCGCCACCTTCTTGCGCTTAACATCCTCCTCCGTTCTCAGGCGGAAGAGATACAGACGGCGAACGGTTTCCTCCCGGATGGCATTGATCATACCGTCAAACATGGCAAAGCCTTCCCGCTTATAGGCCACGACCGGGTCGGTCTGACCGTAGGCGCGCAGACGAATTCCCTGCTTGAGATCATCCATCGCGTCAATATTGTCCATCCAATATTCATCAACTACCCGCAGCAGGATGATACGCTCAATCTCACGCATCCGCTCCGAACCGTATTCCGCCTCGCGCTTTTCATAGGTTTTGCGGAAAAGCTCATAGATTTTTTCATTCGCTTCCTCAGCGGAAAGGGGCGCGGTTTTATCCAGCAATCCTGCGGGGAAATAGATACCCTCAAACTTTGCGCAAAGCACATCCAGCGGCTTTCCGTCCTCCATCGCATAGGCATCATTCACTTCCGTCTGGATCACATGGCGGATCATGCCGTCGATTGTGGGATAGAGATCCTCGCCGTCAAGCACCTTCTGGCGCTGCTCATAGATAACGGTACGCTGTGTATTCATAACGTCGTCATATTCCAGAACGTTCTTTCGAGCCTGGAAGTTGCGGCTTTCCACCGTCTTCTGCGCGTTTTCAATCGCATTGGACAGGATCTTTGCATCGATCGGCGTATCCTCATCCATGCCGAGCGATTGCATCATGCTCATCACACGTTCCGAGCCGAACAGACGCATGACGTCATCTTCAAGGGAGAGGAAAAAGCGTGTTTCGCCCGGATCGCCCTGTCTGCCGGAACGGCCTCGGAGCTGATTGTCGATTCGTCTGGATTCGTGGCGTTCGGTGCCGACAATAAACAGGCCGCCCGCTGCGCGTACCTTCTGCGCTTCTTCATCCACGTCAATCTTATGACGGGCATAGGCCTCCTTAAAGGCTTTCCGCGCCGCAAGAATATCGGGATTATCCGTTTCGGCATAGGAATTCGCCTCCGCAATGATCTCGTCAGGCAGTCCCTGCTTGCGAAGGTCGGACAGCGCCATATATTCCGCATTGCCGCCGAGCATGATATCCGTACCACGTCCTGCCATGTTGGTAGAAATCGTAACCGCGCCGAACTTACCGGCCTGTGCAACGATCTCCGCTTCTTTTTCATGGTGCTTCGCGTTCAAAACAGTATGCGGTACGCCCTCGCGCTTCAGCATTTTGGAAAGCATTTCGGATTTTTCAATCGAGATCGTGCCGACCAGCACCGGCTGTCCTTTTTCATGGCATTGCTGAATCTGACGGATGACGGCGCGGAACTTTCCGGCCTCTGTTGTAAAGACCACATCATGATTATCGATACGCGCAATCGGTCTGTTCGTGGGAATCTCCACAATATCGATCTTATAGATCGCGGAAAATTCCTCTTCCTCCGTCAATGCCGTGCCGGTCATGCCGGAGAGCTTATCGTACATACGGAAGAAGTTCTGGAAGGTAATGGTCGCAAGCGTCTTGTTCTCGCCGGCAACGGAAACGCCTTCCTTTGCCTCAATGGCCTGATGCAAGCCCTCATTATAGCGGCGGCCGTACATCAGACGACCCGTGAATTCATCCACAATGATGACCTGATCGTCCTTGACGACATAGTCAATATCGCGCTTCATAATGCCTCGCGCCTTCAACGCCTGATTGATATGATGTGTCAGGGTTGTATTCTCAATATCCGCGAGGTTCTCCACGGCAAAGAATTTTTCAGCCTTTTCAATGCCTCTTGCCGTCAGATTGGCAGTGCGAAGCTTTTCATCCACATAGTAGTCGCAGTCAAGATCGTCCTGCTCTTCTTTTTCATCGGTGGTGGCAAACACCTTTTTCTTCAATCCGGAAACGAAGAAATCCGCCATTTCATACAGCTTTGTAGATTCTTCTCCCTTGCCGGAAATAATCAGCGGCGTACGCGCCTCATCAATCAGAATCGAGTCAACCTCGTCCACAATGGCGTAATTATGTCCGCGCTGCACCATATCGGACTTATAAAGCGCCATATTGTCACGCAGATAGTCAAACCCAAGCTCATTATTGGTGCAGTAGGTAATATCCGCATTGTAAGCCTCGCGGCGCTCATTATTCTTTTTATCGTGAACAATCAGTCCGACGCTCATACCGAGGAAACGGTAGACCTTGCCCATCCATTCCGAGTCACGCTTGGCCAGATAGTCGTTGACGGTAACGATATG
>JAEDKB010000125.1 GCA_016296045.1 Oscillospiraceae bacterium | reverse complement strand
AGAATTCCATCGGAGCAAAATCGGGAGATGTCGCAACCGTCAGAACATTGTCATTACTGCCGCAGCCTGCAAACAATACCGCAATCAGAGTGAGCGCCAGCAGCATTGAAATTATTTTTTTCATTTTTATTCCCTCCATTTTACGGACACGCCGTCCGCATCAATTCTTGTTGTTCATACTATATGCGAATAATTATTCATTGTCAACCCTATTTTTTGAATATTTACTCATTTCGGCAATTTGAATAGTTTTATTCTTCCCAGGAGTACATTCCTGACAAAAATGCACAAACAAACCGGCAAATTCCAAATACATTCCTTGTTTATCATCGGGCAGTCCGTAAAAAAACTCACACTTTTGCGTATATTCGGTACGCAAAAGTGTGAGTTTCCACTGCAATACTATTTTATTTAACCTTTTTCGGAATTCGTATCATTCTTCAACAATACGAATATGCACGTCATCGAGCTGTTTCTGATCCACGGCAGACGGTGCGCCCATCATGACATCCTGTGCGTTTTTATTCATCGGGAACGGGATAATCTCACGGATGGACTCCTCACCTGCCAGCAGCATGACCATACGGTCAACGCCCGGTGCGATACCTGCATGGGGAGGTGCACCGTAGCAGAATGCATGATACATTGCCGGGAACTTTGCCTTGACATCCTCTTCACCGAGGCGGACAAGCTCAAAAGCCTTGATCATGATTTCCGGATCGTGGTTTCGCACTGCGCCGGAGGAAAGCTCCACGCCGTTACAGACCAGGTCGTACTGGAACGCATTGATGCTCAGCGGGTCAATCTCGCCGGCTTCCGCTTTTTTCAGAATCTCCAAGCCGCCGTTGGGCATGGAGAACGGATTGTGGCAGAATTCCAATTCACCGGATTCCTCGCCGATTTCATACATTGGGAAGTCAACAATCCAGCAGAATTCATAGCGTTCCTTATCCATATGACCGGGAACCGCCGCGCCGAGCAGCTTACGCAATACACCGGCCGTCTTCTGCGCCGCTGACTTCTTGCCGGCTGTTACGCCGACAAAGCAGCCGGGCTTCAGGCCGAGCTTTGCAACGACCTCATCCTTACGGTCGGCAAGGAATTTCGCAATGCCGCCGGACAGCTCGCCGTCCGCGCCGAGCTTGAACCACATGGGCTTACAGCCGGAGATCACTTCGGTCTCCGCAACGAGCTTATCCACTGCCTTGCGCGCCAATTCGCAGTTATCCACGACAATCGCCTTGACGGTATTGCCCGCTGCAAAGGGCGCGAAATCAATGCCCCCGACCAGCTCCGTCATATCCTGCACGACCAGATCGATGCGAAGGTCAGGCTTATCGGAGCCATAGCGCTCCATGGCATCATTGAAGGAGATTCTCTTGAAGGGTGCGGAAGAAGCAACATTGTACTTTCCGAACTTGGCAAAAATCGGCGGAAGCACATCCTCCAGAACCGCAAACACATCGTCCTGATCGGCAAACGCCATTTCCATATCCAACTGGTAAAATTCGCCGGGGCTGCGGTCGCCGCGGGCATCTTCATCACGGAAGCAGGGAGCGATCTGGAAATAGCGGTCAAAGCCGGAGGTCATCAGAAGCTGCTTGAACTGCTGCGGTGCCTGCGGCAGCGCATAGAACTTGCCCGGATGTTTTCTGGCGGGCACCAGATAGTCTCTCGCGCCTTCCGGAGAGGAAACCGTCAGAATCGGCGTGGTGATTTCAAGGAAGCCGTGCTCCGTCATGGCCTGACGAAGAGCCGCAACCACGTTGCAGCGCAGGATAATGTTTGCCTTGACCGCCGGATTGCGCAGGTCAAGATAGCGATACTTCAGACGCACGGTTTCATCTGCCTCGCGGCTGCGGTTGATTTCAAAGGGCAGCTCATTATAGCGGCAGCGGCCGAGAATCTCAATGGATTCCGGAACGACCTCGATCTCGCCGGTTTCCAGCTTGGGATTCTTGCTGGCACGTTCACGGACGATACCGGTGGCGCGGATGGTGGATTCCTTATTGATGGACTTAATCACGTTCATCATTTCTTCGCTTTCGATCACAAGCTGCGTCGTGCCGTAAAAATCGCGCAGGACGACAAACGCAAGGTTCGCGCCGACTTCACGGACATTTTCCATCCAGCCGGCCAGCGTGACTGTCTTTCCGGCATCGCTCAGGCGAAGCTCGCCGCAGTTATGTGTTCTGGATTGTGTCATTTTTCTATTCCCCCATTTGTATTTACGGAAGCTTCAGATATCCGCCGCCGTAATGATTATTTTTCAAGAATTACGCAGCCGCTTTGCAGAGAAAGCACCCCGCTGCGAATGATCTGCGCCGCATCCTCAGGCCGCAGGCTGACCTGCTCACCGGTGCGAAGATTTTTGACCGAGCAAACGCCCTGTGCAAGCTCATCCTCACCGAGAAAGACCACATAAGGGATTCCCAGCTTGTCCGCATAGGACATTTTCGCCTTAAATTTCTTCTGTTCGGAGTAAATCTGCGTACGGATTCCGACATTTCTGAACTGTGTTGCCAGACGGACGGCTGCGGAAAAATCATCCGTCATCGGAAGCAGCAGACAATCTGCCGGCGCAGCAGGCAGCTCCGGATTGAGCATTTTCTGCTCGCCAAGCACATAAAACAGCCGAGTCAGGCCAATGGAAATGCCGACGCCGGGAAGCTGACGATCCGTATAGTATTCGGCAAGGCTGTCATAGCGTCCGCCGGAGCAAACCGAGCCGATCTCCGGATGATCCAAAAGCGTTGTCTCATAAACCGTACCGGTGTAGTAGTCCAGACCGCGCGCAATTGTCAAATCAACGGAGAAATTCTCCTCCGGAACGCCGAACGCGCCCAGATACTGCGTGACCGCCGTCAGTTCCTCCAAGCCCAAATCAAAGATTTCGTTTTTGCCGCGCCAGCTTTGAAGGGCGGAAAGGACTTCCGCATTTGTACCCTTAATAGATATAAATTTTAAAATTTCATCTGCCTGCTCTGCGCTCAGTCCGTTGTCCTCCAGCAGGATCGAACGAACCTTTTCCGTGCCGATCTTGTCAAGTTTGTCTACCGTGCGCATAATCTCGGCGGACTTTTCAGCCAAGTTAAGCATCGCGTAGAAGCCGTTGAGCAGCTTGCGGTTGTTGACGCGGATTACGAAGCGTTTTAAGCCGAAACGGCGGAAGATCGTATAGATGATGGACGGAATTTCCGCCTCATTGAGAATATCCAGCTTGCCGTCGCCGATGATGTCGATATCTGCCTGATAGAACTCACGAAAACGACCTCTCTGCGCACGCTCGCCGCGGTAGACCTTGCCGATCTGATAGCGGCGGAACGGGAAGGACAGCTCGCCGCTGTGCAGCGCAACATACTTTGCAAGGGGTACGGTCAGATCAAAACGAAGCGCCAAATCACTGTCGCCCTTCTGGAAGCGATAAATCTGCTTTTCCGTTTCGCCGCCGCCCTTGGCAAGCAAAATCTCTGCCGCTTCGATTGCGGGCGTATCCAGCGGTGTAAAGCCGTAGAGCGCATAGGTTTCGCGCAGAATCTCCATCATGCGCTCCATCTGCATCTGCGGTGCCGGCAGCAGCTCCATAAAACCGGAAAGCGTGCGCGGTTTGAGTTTTTCCATAGTATTATCCCCTGAAATTTCTATTCTTTCTATTTATACTCATAAATGATACCATTACAGTCGCTAAAATGCAAGGGTTTTTCAAGTTCATGATCGAGAATCCGGTCAAAAATAAGTTCTCCGAATTTGTTTTTTCCCATTTCCTTTTTTGGGTTTTTATGCTATGATAAAAAGTGATGACAAAAAAGAAAAGGAGAAACCACATGAAACGTTCCATTCAGCGCAGCACCAGTTTGATTCTTCTTATGGTCATGCTTATTTCACTGTTTTCCGGACTGACGGTCAGCGCTGCCTCCTACACCTACAACAACGGCAAAAAAGGCACGCCCTGCACCGCCCTGAGCAGTTCCGCCAAAAGCTATTACGGCACCGGCTACGACTACGCAACATTGTCGAAGCTGTCCGGCACCGCATTAGAAGCCAAGCTCCGTGAGCGCATGGTCAGCGGCTGGCACGGTGCCTCCTACGATAATTTGAAGACGACCTTCAAATACACCGATGCCTACAACGGTAGTTCCTCCAGCGTCTACTGCTTCTATTCCAACACCTCGGTTACCTCCTGGAACCGTGAGCACGTCTGGCCCCAGAGCAAGGGAACCTTTACCACAGGCTCCAGCACCGCAGGCAGCGACGTCCTCCATCTTCGTCCGACAGACAGCAAGGCGAACTCCACCCGCAGCAGCCTTCCTTACGGCGAAGTGACCGGCGGCACCTACCAAACGGTCTATACCAGCGCCGGGAAAGTCGCAGGCTATTACTCTCCTGCATTTTATGAGCCGCTGGATTCCGTCAAGGGCGACGTTGCCCGTATCCTTCTCTATGTTTACACCCGTTGGGAGGAACGCAATCTGACCGATGTCATCGCAAGCACCGATCTGCTCCTGAAATGGTGCGAGTTAGATCCGGTGGATGAATACGAAATGAAACGCAACGACATCTGCCAAGAAATCTGCGGTTCCAGAAATATCTATGTGGACTATCCTGAATACTGCTGGCGCGTATTCGGCAAGACCATCCCCACCCATATGAAAACCCCCTCCGGCTCCGGCAACACCTGCAACAATCCGCAGTACGAAGCCAAGATCACAACCGCCGCCACCTGCACAGGCAACGGCGTTACCACCTATACCTGCAAAAACTGCGGCTATTCCTATACCGAAGTCATTCCTTCTCAGGGTCATCACTATGTCAACGGAAGCTGCACCGTCTGCGGCGCAAAGCAGGCAGCGATTCAGTATTTCTTTACGGACACGCTTGCAAACGGCGATGAGGTCGTCATTTTCAATCCTGCCCGAAAAATGGTTATGACCACCACCGCTTCAACCTACACAAACAGCAGCACCGGTGTCACCTACGACCAGATCAAGGGAACCAGCGCTTCCGTTGCCGGCACGGAGCTGACCTGTTCCAACAGTACCATCGCCATTTTCACCATCGTCAAAAGCGGCAGCAACTATGCCTTTAAACTTTCCGACGGCAGATACCTCACCTGCGAAACCTCACAATACCTTACGCTCGACTCTACACCGAAGACCGGAACGAACTACTGGGCATTGGAGGACAGCGGCACCGACAATTGCTGGTATGTGAAGAACACAACAACCTACTATCAGGATTATCAGAAGAATTACGCTTATCTGGAGTATTACGGCTCCGCCTTTACCACCTTCGGCTTTAAGGGCACGGCCGGCGAATCCGCTTATGCAATGCAGTTTTACAAGGTGACACGCGCCGCTTCCTGTGAACACACCTATCAGGTAACCGCAACCAAGGCAGCCACCTGCACCGATCAGGGCTATACGAGCTATCAGTGCAGCAAATGCGGCGACGCGTACACAACCTACACCGCCGC
>JAEDKB010000124.1 GCA_016296045.1 Oscillospiraceae bacterium | reverse complement strand
GTTGACGGCAGTGCCCCAGGAGTAGGGGATGTCGTTGTCACGACGGTAGACATTTGCACGGGGGTTGTCCCAGGAGCGGAACACGGCGCGGATGGCTTCGTAAAGCTGAACCTTCGGATCGGAGGGGAAATCGCTGCCGATCTGGTTCTTGTACTCTGCCTTGAACTGTTCTGCCAGCTCCTTGAGGTCTGCTGCGGTCAGATCCACGTCGAAGGTTACGCCCTTGCGTTCCTTCATCTGGTCGATGAGCTGTTCAAAATATTTCTTGCCGACTTCCATAACGACATCGGAGAACATCTGGATGAAGCGGCGATAGGAATCGTAAACAAAGCGTTCAAACTTGGGGTCGGGGTTGGCTTCGATCATGGCGGCGACGACGTCGTCGTTCAGACCGAGGTTCAGGATGGTATCCATCATGCCGGGCATGGAAGCTCTTGCACCGGAGCGGACGGAAACGAGCAGCGGGTTCTTCAGATCGCCGAACTTCTTGCCGTTGATCTCTTCCATCTTTTCGATGTTGACCATGATTTCGGACATGATCTCATCATTGATGGTGCGGCCGTCTTCGTAGTACTGCGTACATGCTTCGGTGGAGATGGTGAAGCCCTGGGGAACCGGCATGCCGATATTGGTCATTTCAGCGAGGTTCGCGCCCTTACCACCGAGAAGCTCACGCATGCTGGCGTTGCCTTCGGTGAAAAGGTAGACATACTTGTGCATTTTTATTATTGCCCCTTTCATTTTTGTTGGAAACGGCAAGACTTCTCCGTTTCGTCTTTTTCAGATAATTTTTTCTGCGCAGAGAGTATAGCACATTTTCCTGCGATTTGCAAATATTTTCCGCAAAAGAATGTAAAAAAACTTGAAAAAAATATTTTTCTTAAAACTTTTTTTGCAAAGCAATTTTTCTTTGGCTGTTTCGATGCATAATTTCTAAAAGAAACTTGCAAAAAAGCGGGCAGGTCTTCTGAAAAGACCTGCCCGTCAGCGTGTCGAAAATCTATTTTCGGCACGCTGCCAGACTGTTGAGAAAGGCTCCAAAGACAAGCAACTCACACTCGTCGGCGTACACAGGTACGGTAGAGTGTGAGTTGCGCGGTAAGTCAAAATGCTTGCGCGGCAAGCGGTTCGACTGCTTTCGTATTTGGATGCCAAGAAAGCATATATGTGTCAATGCTGAAATAAGCTTTCCTACCGTGTCATCCTGAGCGTTCAGCGAAGGATCTTCGCAGTATCGAAAGAGAAAAGATTCTTCGTCACTTCGTTCCTCAGAATGACATAGGCGGATGTGTCCCAGAAAAAATTCAAGATTTCTGTCAGAGTTTCTTCCCGTGTCATCCTGAGCGTCAGCGAAGGATCTTCGCAGTATCGATAGAAAACAGATTTCTCGTCGCTTTGCTCCTCGGAATGACAAAAAGAGGGGAGAGAACTGAAAAGATTCTTCGTCACTTCGTTCCTCAGAATGACAAAGGGAGAGAGCATTACGATATTTTGACGGTTTGGACCTTTATCGACAGTCTGGCGGGCAAGCCTCCTTGAAAGACTTGCCCGTAATCCCTACCCGGTGCGTTTCGGCAGCCGTATGGTCAGGACGATTTCGCTGTCCGTCTCCTCCTGACGCGACTCGGCCTGAATTCCCGCACTGCGTACCAATTCCAGAGAATGATTGACGCTGTTGAGAAACAGCCGCACATCCCGAACGATCAGCTTCCGCAGACCCCGTTTCGGTTCCTGCGTGCGCTGTTTTTCCAGATACGCGTCGATGTACGCCTCGGTTTTTGCCACATTTAACTGCTGTTTTACCACGACTGCCAAGACTTCCAGACGCTCCTCCTCGGTCGGAAGCCTTAAAAGTGCGCGGGCATGGCGTTCGGAAAGCTGGTATTCGCGAAGCTTTTCCAGCATTTCCGGACTGTGCCGCAGCAGACGCAGCTTGTTTGCAACGGCACTCTGACTTTTTCCCACCCGTTGAGCCGCCTGCTCCTGATTCAGACCGTACAGCCGCATCAGCCGTGCCAGCCCCTGCGCCTCTTCTATGTAATCCAAGTCCCTGCGCTGTAGATTTTCCACCAGCGCGACCATGCCGGATTGCTCCTCATCGACCGTCAGCAAAATGCAGGGAACCTCGGTGCATCCTGCAATTTTGGCTGCCCGGAGTCGTCGCTCGCCGGCGACCAGCTCATATTCTCCCAAACGGCGTCTGACCGTCAACGGCTGTAAAATTCCGTACTGCTCGATACTCGAAGCGAGCTCGCGCAGACTTTCGGGGTCAAAAATTTTGCGCGGCTGCGACGGGTTCGGGCGGATCTGCCGGATCGGCAGATAAAGGATGCGCCCATTTTCCAGCAGGCACCGGCCTTTTCGCATCCGGTCGCCCCCTTTCGTACAATTCTCTCCACTCCATATTCTATCCGAATTCCATGCGAAATTCCACGAAAGCAGGGGCGTGAAACACAACAAATTGTGGTTTTTACACAAATAAAACCACCACATCTTGGGAAATAAACGGGAAATAAGCATTCCTGCCGCAACGGGTCGAAAAAAGCGGAACGGGATGCTTGTACTAATCGTCGTTTTTCGGTATAATATAATAGAAAAGAAACGAATGATCTGTTAGGGGGAAGACCCAATGGAAATGAAAGTGCTTGCAGTCGGCGATGTGGTCGCGCCGAGCGGCTTGGAATATCTGAAACGGCAGCTTCGTGCCCTCCGCCGCGAACGGAATATTGATTTTTGCGTTGTGAACGGAGAAAACGCATCGGTTCTCGGCATGACGCCGCGGCAGGCAGACGAGATGCTCGATGCCGGTGCCGATGTGATTACCATGGGCAACCATACCTGGGGCAGACGGGAGCTGGTGCCCTATCTTGCCGCCTCAAAAGAGGTGCTCCGTCCCGCAAATCTTTCACCGCTGCAGCCCGGCCGCGGCTGGGGAGTCTATGCAACGCAGTTCGGTGATGTCGCCGTGATCGACCTGATCGGTCGTGTCGGAATGGATTATTCGCCCGACAATCCCTTTTTGGCGGTCGAACGGATTCTCAAGCGCATGGAAACAAGGCTGATTTTTGTGGAGCTTCACGCGGAAGCAACGTCGGAAAAGCTCGCAATGGGCTGGATGCTGGATGGCAAGGTCAGCGCGGTCTGGGGAACGCACACCCATGTGCAGACCGCCGATGAACAGATTCTTCCCCGGGGAACGGGCTATCTGACCGATCTGGGCATGACCGGACCGAGGGATTCCGTCTTAGGCATTCGCCCCGAGCTGTCCGTGAGCAAATTTCGCGGTGAGCTGACCGGCCGCTATGAGCCGGCACCCGGACCGTGTAAGCTCGAAGGCTGCGTTTTTACGGTCGATGCCGATACGGGCCGCTGCACAAAGGCAGAGAGGGTGGTGCTGCATGATTAAAATTCTTCACGCTGCGGATTTTCATTTAGATTCCGCGTTTTCCTCCCTGCCGCCGGAAAAGGCATCGGAGCGCAGACGCGAACAGCGCCGCGTTCTGGAACAGTTGACAAAGCTTTGTGAGGGATGCGACCTTGTGCTGCTGCCGGGCGATCTGTTTGACAGCGCACGGATCTACCGCGATACCCTCGATGCGCTGAAACGCTTTTTTGCCTCGGTTCGGGCGCAGATTTTTATTGCGCCCGGCAACCACGATTATCTGACCGAGGGCTCTCCCTACCTGACGGAACCGTGGGGAGACAATGTCCATATTTTTACAAGCTCCGAAATTTCCTGCGTGCATCTGAACGGCTGCGATGTCTACGGCGCCGCCTTTACCGCGCCGGAATGTCCGCCGCTTCTGCGGGGCTTCCGCGCAAAAAATCCGGAAACCGTCAATCTCATGCTTTTGCATGGAGATTTGCAGGCAAATTCGGTCTACAATTCTATTTCTGCCGAGGATATTGCAGCTTCCGGCTTGGATTATCTTGCGCTTGGTCATGTCCATTTGCGCGACGAGAAACGCTTCGGCAGAACAACCTGCGCGTGGCCGGGCTGCCTGATGGGGCGCGGCTTTGACGAATGCGGGCAAAAGGGCGTTTTGCAGGTCACGCTTTCTGAAAACGGATGCAAAACGCAGTTTGTGCCTTTGGATGTGCGGAAGTATGAGATTCTCCGTGTGCCGGTCGGGGAAAACGCGCTTTCCTCCGTCCGTGCCGCGCTGCCGGAGCATACGGAAAACGACTGCTACCGCATCATTCTGATCGGAGAGGCCGAGGGTGTGGACGCTGCGGCGCTGGAAGCGGAATTGAGGGAGAAATTTTATTTTCTGTCCGTTCGAGACCGAACCGTTCCGAAGCAGGCGCTTTGGGCTGCTGCCGGAGAGGATACCCTGAGAGGACATTTTCTCAGCGACCTGAAAGCGCGCTATGAACAAGCCGAGGAGGAAGACCAAAAACGAAAAATCGCGGCGGCGGCAAGGCTTGTCACCGCGCTGATGGACGGAAGGGAGGCGGCGCTGTGATTATTAAGAGAATGCGCGCTTCCTTCGGAAAGCTCCACGATACGCTGGAGCTGCACGAGGGGATGAATCTGCTCACCCTGCCGAATGAAGCGGGAAAATCGACCTGGAGCGCGTTTTTGGTGTCGATGCTTTACGGCGTGGACACCTCCGAACGCGCAAACCTTACCAACCAAGGACTTCCGATCAAGGAACGCTATCGTCCATGGGACGGGAGCGCCATGGAGGGCGCTGTCGATCTGGTCTGGAACGGCAGAGAGATTACGATTGAACGAACGACAGCTCGGCGCATTCCGATGGGAGAGTTCCGCGCCTATGAAACGCAAAGCGGAATCCCCGTGACGGAGCTGACCGGAGAAAACTGCGGACGGATGCTTTGCGGCGTAGGACGCGGTGTGTTTGAACGTACCGCCTTTATCCGTCAGCTCGGTCTGGCGGTATCCGGCGACGCCGAGCTGGAAAAACGGCTCAGCGCACTTGTCAGTACGGGTGAGGACGGCGCGAAATCCTACTCGGAGCTGGAAAATCTGCTGAAAAAACGGAAAAACGCGCTCAACGGCCGCGCCGGAAAAATTCCGGAGCTGACCGCGCAGCTTAAAAGCGTCCGCGGCGATCTGGATGAGCTGTATCTCATGCAGGAGGAGGCAATGCGTCTGAGCGCGAAAAAAGAGGAAACGGCGAAGGAGCTTGCCCGTCTGGAGGCGCTGCAAGCGCGTATTGCGCGTGCGCAGCAGGCGAAAAAACGTGCCGGACTGACGGAATTGGAGGAAAAGACACAGGAGCAGGAGTCCTTGTGCAAGCGTCTTTCTCAGACCGTCGCCATGCTTCCGGAGGAAGCGGAGCTGCGCGATTTGCAGCGCAGACTCGACAGCGCGCAGAGCAATCTGCAAACGGCGAAAATGGAAGCGGCGTTCGGCCCGAGCGAGGTGGAAAAGCCGTCTGAGCCGCCGTATTTTGCAGGATTGAACGGTACGCAGGCAAAGGAAAAGGTTTCGGCTGACTGCAAGGAGTATGAACGTCTGAGCG
>JAEDKB010000123.1 GCA_016296045.1 Oscillospiraceae bacterium | reverse complement strand
GAGGAACAAGAGCTTCCTGTGTATCCGGGATGATAAACATATCCTCCGGTTTATAACGGGTTAAAATATCGCGTTGAGATTTGATTTGTCAAGGTAGTTTTCTGTGTGGTAACAATAAAACTATAAATATTGGCAGGGGTTGTTCCTGCCATTTTTCTGTTTGCATACAATCGTCATGTCGGGCGTTACAATTATCCTAATATATCAAATGGATATGTACTCCTCAGATCCTTTTCATCAAGGACATCCTCGATCTCAGAAGATATTTAACTATTCTCGAATACGATCTGACGATCACGGTAATCGCGGATAAGACAAGCAAAAAGGTGGCAAAGATTTTAAGTTTTGCTGATTTTTCCTAATGTATGAATAAAATCGATATTGCCGTGCATCGATTCGTGCACCTTTTTAGTTAATTGAATGTATGGATCGGTTATGAGCTTGAATAAAACGATAATTTGCGATATAATACATTAATAAAAAGCAATAAACGATCACATCTTACAGGAGGAATTGATTTGAGTCAAGCAAATGTTTGTTTTGCAGATCAGGTAAAATATCTTCGTTTTAAGCTTAGAATCAGTCAGGCGACATTGGCAAAGGAGCTTGGGGTTTCCGTTCCGACCGTCAGTCGATGGGAGCGCGGAAGTCAGGAACCTCATATTATGGCGCTCGGCAGCTTTTACGATTTTTGTGAGGAACACGGAATCAATTTTGAGGAGGCAGATTTGAAATGTTTGGAAAAATACCGAACACAAAAACATTGGCAAGAGTTATATCGCTGATCTTCATCGTTGTGCTGTTGATCTCTGCCATACCCTGCACGGTATTTGCCGGAGAAAGCAAAGAGTTGATTACTTCGTTTACCGACCTGAAAACAGCAATCCGTGCAGCAAAAGACGGAGACACCCTATATGTCGGAGATATTGACTTCACGCCGTCCGGCAATATTTTTAATTCTTTGATGCGTGTTGAAACGGATAAGAGTCTTACCATTAGGAACGGGAAAAGCGACGGGAAGGCTGTATTTACGAACGGCAGTCTGATTCTTTCCGGATCAAAGACAAGCGACAGCAGAAACATGTTTCACTTTGAAAATATCATTTTTGACGGCGGCATCGATACCTCCTCGCTGAAGTTCTCCGATTATGACTATCAGTGGAGCGAGGAAGAACAGAGATATCTTCTGGACGAACCGAGAGTCGCACAATACGCGCTTTCATTCAGGGGAAATGTTGATGCGGATTTCGTTGGCTGCGATTTCAAAAACTACACGCATGAATACGGTCCCGTCATGCACATACGGTATGGGGATTATACTGCGGTTCCTTCTCTTTTGGAAATGTTCGGTGATTATTCCGGGTGTACACTAAACCTGTCATTTTACGATTGTAATTTTAACGGCAACGCCGCAGCCTATGACGGCGGCGCGATCTATATCGAAGGGAACGGAAACGTCACATTTACGGCACGGGACTGTGTTTTTGAAAACAATTTCAGCGGCGACACCCAGTTCAGTGTCGGCGGCGGAGCGATTTATGCCAAGGGCGCGAAGCTCGCCATGGAACGCTGCCGTTTTGAAAACAACACGGCGAACCACCTGTTCCCGGATTCGGAGCTTCCGGATTCCGATATCACGCAGGGCGGAGGGATGTTCCTATATGATACCGAATTTACCCTGTCAGACAGTTTGATTGTCGGGAATACCGCTTCGATGGGCGGCGGGATCGGTTTTCGCAGCGCGAACGGCGTGGCAGACGTATGCGTCTTTACCGGCAACCGCGCAGAAGAACATTCCACAAACTGGACGGGCGATACCGGACCGTGGAATAACATGGCGCAGGGCGGCGCGATATGTCACATGGGCGCTACGGGCTCCAAAGTAACCGTCATCAATTCGAGCATCTACGAAAACTCCGCGCAGAATGCTTACGGCGGGATCTATTCCTTCTATACGGGCGTCACCATCGATGAGATCTCCGCCGCACAGCTGGAACTGCAGCTTTGCACCTATACCGGAAACACCTGTGATTCCGTGTACGATTACAGTGCAGACGATATTGTTCCGTGGTGTTCGCATCCCGGAGATATTCTTGAAATACCGTATATCAAACCGACCGGCTGTATTCTGACCGACGACAGCTTTGCAAAGGACTTTCCGCATCACGAACTGCCGTCTGCGGACAACAGATATAATTATGTCGCCTCTCCGGGTGACGCAGAGGCAGACGGGCTGAATATCACCTGCCCGGAAACACCGGTGCATTTATCTTTTGACATGCCGAATGGCATGAATCTCACCATCCCGGCGGAAACCGCGCAGAAGCTGATCGGAACGAGATACGACGGCAAGTTGAAGAATGTTCGCATTGGGGATAATTACGACGCAGCTCTCTACCACGCACAGGAGCAGCCCGGAAATGTAAAATCTGCTCTGTATTGGATCATCCCTTCGGCGGTTGTCGCTGCTGCGGCTGTCGTCCTCGCGGTGATCTTTGTCCGACGCAGAAAGAAGTCAGAGGAGAATACCGAAACCGACATTCCCACTTCGGAAATCGCAGTTCCGGCAGAAGCCGTGCCGACGATCGTTAAAGCGTGGTTTACCAAAGAAGAAATCGACACGATCATGAAAACACTTCCCAAGGTACAAATGCTGACAGGCCGTGAGACTGAGGTGCTTATCGAAATGCTGGAGGGCAAAAAGCAAAAGGAAATTGCTTACGATCTCGGAATCGAGATAACGACCGTCAAAGATTTTTATCGCAAAATCTACGATAAGCTTGACCTGTCAAATAAGGATGAACTTTTGAAGCAGTGTTCCGCGCTCATCTCAAAATCATAAAGCACTATGCGAAGGAGCAGCCGAAAGCGGTTGCTCCTTCGTATTTTACGGGGAAAATCCGCATACCCTACCACTTACCCTACCTGTGGTAGGTGTTTTTATGCAGAAAATGGCTGTAAAATATAAGCACAAAACTGCCGGTGGCAAAAAAACGGAGAAAGGAGTATTCGGAATGCTGAACGCCGTAACCAAACGGTGGGAAGATCAGTCAACCACAAAGGTATTCAAATTCATCTTCTATTGCGACTGCTGTGGGAAAGCGATCTCCTCACCGGAATATTCGTTCAACAGCGGATTCAAGCCGAAACTGCTGATGAGTGAAGCAGAAAGAAAAGCGCGGGAGTTGATCTGGCTTCGGGATCACGATTCCGCTTACGAGCGGGCAAACGTTTTGATGCAGACGGATTATATTCACACCTGTGAAATCTGCGGGGCACATATCTGCGGGGACTGTGCCGTGATCTGCGATGAACTGGACGGCGGTGTCTGCTGCACGAAATGTCTTGAAAGCAAACACTATCACGGCAAAAAAATGTGGCAGGGTGAATAACAGACTAAAATTCAAATTGATTAAAAGAACGGAGAAAATGTTATGAGTTTTCTGGAAAGAGCAATCAAGAACGGGATAAGTAAAGGAATCTGCAATGCCGTCGGGAATGCGGTAAAGCAGGCGGTCGAGCCGAAGGCGACCGCTTATGCAAACAAGGTCGCGGATGAACTTGACCAGGCGGCACAGAATGTATCGCAGCAGACTAATGAAGCGGCGCAGCAGACGGCGAGGGCCACAGGCGGATTGGAAGGCGCTTTTGCCAACCTGCAGCAATCTATGGAAAACTATGCTACGCAAGCCGCAAAGAATATGAAGATCTGCCCCAAGTGTCAGACTCCTTCACCAGCCGACAAGACCTTCTGCCCGAACTGCGGGACAAAGCTTCCTGATGAAACGCTGGCAGAGGGCGCGGTATGTCCGCAGTGCGGAAAGCAGAATACCATCGGAACGAAATTCTGTTCCTCCTGCGGTGCAAAACTGCCCTTTGCTCTTGCGGAGGAAAAAGCGGAAGCGGAAAAGAATGCCGCTGTCCTTGCCAAATGGGCGGAAAAATTGTCCCAGTATCCTGTATGGAACTGCGGCGGAACGGATTTTGAGCTGGAAGAGGGAGAGGACTGGTTCCGATTCGCCGCCTCCTTTGACACGGAAGCCGAAGGCGAGCAGTCGATCCCTGCGTATCGGGCGCTTCTGAAAGCAAACGGTTTCAGAGAAGCCGGGCAGAATCCGGACAAATCCCATCTGTATAAGAAAATTGACGGAAAATGCTATCACGTGGATACCGAGCATTGCTTTGAGGGGTCTATGGAGCGTCCGGAAATTTGGTTCAACATTCAGGAACCCTCCGGCGGCTTTGACTATGTGAAACCTGAGCCGAAGAAAGGGTTCAGTTTCGGCGACCTTTTCAAATAATTGAAAGAGAGGTTCGTTCAGTGAAAAAAGCACTTACTATTTTGCTCACCGCCGTCATGCTGCTTGGGCTTTTTGTTCAGACAGCTGTAGCGGCAGATGTGGCACCGAAGTTTTCCGAAAAATTCTTTCCTTCGGGGAAGGCAAACGTCCCCACGGACATCTACTATCAGATTAGCAGGGATGACTCGGGCAGAGCGGAAAACGTATACGTATGGCTGACCCAGCCTGAGGACATCATTGATATGTTTGCCGAATGGAGCTATCTCGGAAGAGACGAATTCGAGAAAACATACGGCTGCACGATCGAAATGAATTATTTGCAAATCGACTGCAAGGTAGATGACGGCGACTGGCATTATGTGTCCGAATGGGACAAAGACGAATATCCGCAGGCAAATCAGCCGTATGATCTGATGATCCGGCAGAAGATCGTGGCTTCCGAGGAGCAGAAGACCTACCGCGAGGGCTGTGCGCTGATCGATCCGTGGTACGGTCAGGATGATGAAAGCGCGGGATATCTTAAACCGATCGTTTATTCGAAGGACGACAGGTGGTATCTCGACCTTGAAAATCATTCGCTGACGCTCCGTATGAGATATATCATTGCCTATACCAACTGGAACATGACGGATGAAGAGCGTGAAGCCGCAGGAGGTGAAGACACCGCGTTTATTCTTTCCGACTGGTCGGAGGAGATCACAATCGGTAAAAACGCCACGCAGAAGGAGCTTGTCTATCCCGAAGCGATTGAAGCTCCTGTCATTTCCGAGCTTACGTTTGTGGAATCGGTGGAGCGCGGTGACGGATACAGCGACACCACGTGGAAGCTGTACGTTGATTTCCCGAAGTCAAACGGAGACGCGCAAAAATATTATTCGATTGAAATGGACGCATGGGATCCGCTTTGCGCCGTGATGCAGTATCGGGTGCAGACAGACGGCGAATGGGGCGAATGGAAGGAAACCGACTGGGGCAACCCCCAATGGCTGTACAGCGGTTGGAAGGATTTTGTGACCGAAGAAGTATCAAAGGACGACGCCATTGAATTCCGGGCGTATCTGAAAAATTATGCCGAAGAAGGCAAAGACAGCCCTTATACCAATTCGCTCTTCTGCAATGCGGGTGAGGCCCGCGAAGAGGATCCCGGTCAGAACGGTACAAACACCCCTGGAGGAAACCTTGATGATAATACGCCAATAGAAAAAAACAAGTGCAAAGTCTGCGGCATCTGCCCAATCCAGCCGCTTGGTA
>JAEDKB010000122.1 GCA_016296045.1 Oscillospiraceae bacterium | reverse complement strand
GTCGATCTCCATCCATTCAAGCAGGGTGTCAAGATCGTCAATGATCTTTGTGCCGTCGTCAGAGCCGTTGATCGTACCGGAGGTGTTGACACCGGCAGTCTTCAGCTTCTGAGAGATGTTGCTGCCGTAGGAGGTGTAGAGGTTCGGCTGACCCCAACGGACATAGACATACAGAAGGATTCTTGCAATATCGCCTTTAATGTTATCGTTGACTTCCATTACGCCGGATTCGCTGTTGCTGGCGTATGTAAAGACACTCACGCCGTCCAGAGTACAGGCAGTACCGCCTGTGACATTGCCAAAAGAACGGTTGGACTTGATGCCGTTGATGTAGCCGTAGGAGGGACGCAGATGGTGCAGGTCGGCACCGCCGGAATTGGAGTCCTCGACATAGTCTGCCTTGCTCTTGCACCAAACATGCTCGCGTTCCATGCCGGTACGACTATAGCCCTCGGTGTTCTGCACCTGACTCATCAGCTTATCGCAGTAGAACAGAAGATAGTTGCTGCCGCTGTTGACGGTGTCGGTGTAGTTCCAATAATAGGCAAGTGAGCCGCTGTTTGTGCCGGAATAGACGACACTTGTATTGGTGTGCGTGTCCACCATCAGCTGCTGTAGGTTGGTGTACACAGGGTTGTTCTGTGTAACGGTCCAGCTATCGGTAGAATAGACACCGTGCATCGCGGAAATGGTGGCATAGTCATATGTACCCGCAGTGTAGTATGCTTGTGCCTGCGAAGACAGCGAAGTGCAGGTAATATGGCGCGATGCAGTGTTCCTGCCGAGCGTTCCCGTAGCGGCGTTAACCGTTGGAAGAAACAGGCTGACGAGGAAGCAGAGCAGAAGCAGAATGGAAATTGAACGTTTACATAGCTTCATGGAAACGGATCTCCTTGAGTTATCATTCGCAAAAATACTTTGCTTATATATTAAACCACTATACATTATAAATTAAATAACCGAGATTTACAACAAATATTTACTGTAATATTGCAAAAGATGCTATGAATTTTATTAAAATCCGATACAGAACTGTGAATATAACCAAGTATTTGACAGCAGTCGGTTGTTTATGATAGAATTAACGATGGATAAGTGTATCAGAAAGTATACATATAGGATGAAACTATTATGAAGCTTTTTTTCAGAAGAATGCTTTTGATTCTGCTGACAACGGTGCTGATTTGCGGTTTGCTTCCGAATCATACTGTTTTTGCTGCCGGATATACTGACGGTTATGCAGGAGGGAAAAACGGAGACGGAAACGGAATTTTGGCAAAAGGCATTGATATTTCCAGTTGGCAGGGCGACAGTGTCGATTTCAATAAAATAAAATCAGCCGGCTATTCATTTGTCATTCTGCGTGCAGGATTTGCCACGACGATTGATAATACTTTCGAAAACAACTATTCGAAAGCGAAAGCAGCCGGAATGGATGTTGGTGTATATCTTTATTCCTATGCTGATAATGCGCAGGAAGCGCAGGATGAGGCAGCAGCACTTCGCTCTTGGCTTTCAGGCAAAAAATTGGAATATCCGGTTTATTATGACTTGGAAGAGCCGAAAATCCACGGCTTGATGACAAAGGATCAGCTGACTGAAATTGCCATGACATTTATGGATGCGATGGCTGCTGACGGATGGCTGGTCGGTCTCTATTCCTGCCGCAGTTGGCTTGAGAGCAAGCTGGATACCGCAAAGCTCTGTGCTCGATATGAATGTTGGCTGGCGCAGTATCTGTATTCCGGAACGTGCGATACATACAGCGATTATGATACCATGTGCGGAATGTGGCAGTATTCCTCGTCCGGCAGCGTTGACGGTGTGCCGGGAAACACGGATATGGACGTCTGTTTTAAGGACTATCCTACAATCTGCAAGCGCTATGGCTTTAACGGTTATTCTGCAACAGGCGCAACGCTTGTGCTGTCGGGAAGTGCAGCGCATTCGGTACTGAAAACCGGCGATACTATGCCCATCAGCGGAACGGTTACGTCTTCCTCGGGCAATCTGAGCAATGTGACTGTCGGCTTCTTTGACGAAGAAGGAAAACAGGTAATCGGAAAATCCGCCGGACCGAAAGCAACTACATATGACATTTCAAAACTCGCTGATGGCGTAAAATCAAAAGATCTTCCGGAAGGAAGCTATTATTACCGCGTTGTTGCGACTAATACATTTGAAACACAGGTACTTTTGAATCAGTCGGTTGTCATATCTAAAAACGGCATTCGTGCGGATCATGTTGCTATTCCCGAAAATCTGAAAGAAGGGGATACATTTAAGACAACAGGTATTATAGCGGCAACAGAGAATATTTCTAATGTTACAGTATCGGTCAAATCCTCCGATAAGACGCTGCTCAGCGAATCAGCCAATCCGAATGCGACAAAATTTGACTTGGCAGAGCTTGCCGAAAAACTGAAGTTTGAGTCGCTTCCGACGGGAAAATACACTTACGGCGTTTCGGTTACCCTGACAAAAGGCAGCGCGATACAGATTGTCTCGGAAGCGTTTTCTGTATGGGTCAAAAATGACCCGATTACCGTATCGGATATCAGCTTGAAAAAGGAGTATTACCCCGGAGATCCGATCACGCTTTCCGGAAAAATCACCTCTTCAAAATCCGATATGCAGACCTGCTCCCTTGTCATTCTTGATTATACCGGCGCGCAGGTTGACGCCGTCTCCGCATCGTCACCGGCCAAAACGATTTCGATAGAAGAGCTTTGCAAAGGAATGGATCTGAGTGCCTTAGAGGTCGGCGCTTATACCTGCGTGATCCAAGCGCAGAATTCCGGCGGTCCGCAGACAGCCTTTCAACAGAAATTCTTTGTCCGTCCGGATGCGATCAGCCTGTGCGGCTGCAACGCGCCCACCGTTCTGGAAAAGGGGGAAACCTTCTGCCTTGAGGGGGTCGTTACTTCCGACGCTACACCGTTGGAGTTCGTATCCGTTTGCGTGATCGATGTAAACGGGAAAGCACATCTGAGTGCCGGAGATGTTCCGGAGGGCAACTGCTACGACCTTTCCAATCTCAATGATAAACTGATTTTTTCGCGGCTGATGCTCAATGATTATACGCTGCGCATCAGCGCCAGAAACGGGAATGAATTCCGAACGGTCTATGAGGCACCGCTGACCGTCTCGGATGACAAAGATCGGATTGATTGGTCAGGGGACTACTTTCATCCGGAAGGAATCACTTTTTTCCCCGGCAGCGCAATCGAAGTAAAAGGAACGCTGGTTTCCGATCTTTCGGACATTACGGAGGTTTCGGCCGCGATCTACAGCGCCGAAAGCGAGAATCCGATGACTTCCGCGCATCTGTATCCGCAGAGCAGGACGGCTTCCATTTCATCCTTGAATCAAATGCTCCGATTTACGGCGCTTGCTGCCGGAGAATATCGGATTGTCATCAAGGCCGAGAATGCTTCCGGTTCTTTTACAATGATGGACGCGGCATTCTTTGTCTCGGACTGCCCGCATGAAAATACGGTATCCGGAACAAAGTATGCGCCGACTTGTACGTCAGCCGGTGCAACGTGTGACAGCAGATGCCTTGACTGTGGGGCAACGGTTCGCAGCGGGCAGGTGATTGACCGCGTCGCACATTCCTATCAGAATGGAGTTTGCAGCGGGTGCGGAAGACGTGAATTCATTACCGTTTCTGCGCAGAGAACGCAGCAAATTCCGGAAGAATCCTGCCGGATTGTGATTGCGGTATCCGATGGGATCGGATGGTACGCGCTTGGAAGCGAGGGAGAAACGGTAAAAATCGATTCGCCGGATGCAACAGGGAGAATTTCGGTGAAAGCGAATCTCCTGTGGACGCCGGAGCTGCAGCGCGATGGTTCTGTCATTTTGCGTAATCCGTATGGCAGACTCTTGCATTTTGACCGCCATGGAATAAAAATCGGAAGAGGCATCAGTAATACAAGATTGTATTTTACCTCGTTCGGACAGGATTTTCAGATTTGCTCACAAAATGAAGATCATCAATGGATGACGTTTTCTGACCATATGTTTGTTCTTTCGGACAATGCATATGCCGTGTCTGTGTTTTTGTATATTTCGTAAGAGGTGTTCAAAAAATGTCGTAAAAAATCCATTGCAATCAATTACGAATAGTGATAAAATATAAAAGATATAGACTCCGTTTTTCTAAATTTCTGCTTTTACGCGGAAGTGAAAACAAAAAATTATCAAAAAACAATGAAAGAGGTTTTGTTTATGAAAATCAAAGAGGGATTTGTTCTTCGCAGCATCGCAGGCTCCAATATTGTTGTTCCCGTCGGCCAGACCAGCGCCGAATTCAACGGCATGATTACCCTGAATGACTCCGGCGCTTTCCTTTGGAAGGAATTGGAGAAGGGCTCGGACGTTGACGGTTTGACTGCGGCGCTGCTTCGCGATTATGATGTTGATGAGCAGACGGCTCGTTCCTGTTCTGCCGCGTTTATTGACAAGCTGATGGAGGCTGGCTGTCTTGAATAAAGTACAGCTTGCTGACTACTATCCCTTGATGAAAGAAACTCTGGATCAGGGCGGTACATTTTCATTAACGATAACGGGCACCAGCATGTTTCCCTTTATTGTTGGCAACCGTGACAAAGTTACGCTGTCGCCGATTACCGGTGAGCTGAAGAAAAATGATCTTCCGCTCTACCGCAGAAGCAACGGCGCATTTGTGCTGCACCGAATTGTGAAGGTCAATAAGGACGGAACCTATACCTGCTGCGGCGATCATCAATGGCAGCTTGAAAAAGGGCTGAAAAGAGAGCAGATGATCGGCATTGCTACGGAATATATCCGAAAAGGGAAGCACCTTACCAATAAGAACCTGATTTACAAATTCTATCGCATGACGTGGACATGGGTTCTGAAGTACCGTTGGGTATTTTTTTCAGCGCATCGGAGATTTTGCGCCTTGAGGAATAAGATTCGGAAGTGAGGGGCTGGCTATGCAATTTGACGCAAAAGTAAGTGAATATTTGTTGGCGCTTTTGCGTTGCGCGCTGAATGGCACAATGCCCGATGAGAAGCCGGAAGACGTTGCATGGGAAAATGTATTTTCCATGGCAAAAAAACATGGCGTCAGCGCGCTGAGCTTCTATACAGTTGAAAAACTGAAAAACGGTCCCGAACCGGAGCTTATGAAAAAATGGAGCAGCCGAAATGCAAAGCTTTTGGCGCAATGCGTGAATCAGGAAACAGAGTATTCCTTGCTGACAGCGAGCTTTGAGGAACACGAGATTCCGTTTTTGCCGCTGAAAGGCAGCGTGATTCGCCATCTTTTCCCACTGCCGCATTTGCGCGAAATGGGCGATATCGATATTCTCGTTCCTGTGGACAAGATCGAGGAAGCGTGCGAGCTTGCGGAATCGATGGATTATAAAAAGATATCGACGGTCGCCCATCATGTGGAATTGCAGAAGCCGCCCTATATGCGTCTGGAGCTTCATACCGGACTGATTGCTCCTACCTATGAGTATTACGAATACTATAAAGACCCTTGGCAAAAAGCCTATCTTCAAAAAGACCGTTTCTGCTACGGAATGAAAAATGAGGATGT
>JAEDKB010000121.1 GCA_016296045.1 Oscillospiraceae bacterium | reverse complement strand
AGGACAACGCCACCAGAGCGCAGATCGCGACGATTCTTTATCGTTATCTCGGACAATAAACCATTTTGACGGGCTGCAAAGAAATGCAGCCCGTCCTTGATAATAAAATTAAAAGGAGCATATGACATGGATCTGTGGAAGCGATATCAAAATGATATGCCCGCTTTTCTGAATGCGGCATTGCAGACACCGCCGATGCAGCGCTTGCGGCAGGTGGGAATGAACTGCGGCTGTGAATATACAAGTTTTCCGCGTTTTGATCGCTGTATGTCCTATTCTCGCTTTGACCATAGTCTTGGCGTAGCGACGATTGTATGGCATTTTACAAAAGACCCTGCACAGACGCTTGCCGGACTGTTTCATGATATTTCGACGCCGACATTTGCCCACGTTGTCGATTTTCTGCACGGTGATTACCTGCGTCAGGAATCTACAGAGGACGGAACGGAGCGAATGATCCGCGATTCGGCCGAAATTCAGGAGATTTTGCACGACCTCGGTTTGAAAACATCGGATGTATGCGACTATCATCGCTATCCGATTGCAGACAATGAATCCCCGAAGCTTTCGGCCGATCGATTGGAATATACGCTGGGGAACCTCGTACAGTTTGAATTTAGTGATCGGGAAACGGCCTATGCGCTGTATGAGGATATTATCGTTGGAACGAATGAGGATGGAGAACCGGAATTGCAGTTCCGGTCAAAAGAAAAAGCGGAAAAATTTGCGCTTTTTTCACTGCAATGCGCGAAGCTCTATGTCTGTGACGAAGATCGCTACTCCATGCAGATGCTTGCTGAATTGCTGAAGGATGCAATTTTTCAGAAGGTTCTGACGGAGCATGATCTTGAGAAGACTGAGCCGGAGGTCATTCAAATTCTTTGCGCCTCCAAGTGCTTTTCCAAGCGATGGCAAACGTATTGCAGCTATCGCTCTATCCTTGTTTCAAGGCAGCCGCAGTCAGGGGATGGTTGGCGGATGATCCATGCAAAAAAAAGAAATATCGATCCGTTGATCAGCGGCTTGGGGCGAGTCTCTGCCGTTTGCCCGGAATACGGGGCACTGCTGAATAAATTCAGAAAAGAATCACAGGACTACTGGATTTGCGGTACGGCAGATCCAATTGGCTAATATTCATATTCAAAAGCGGCATTCATCGCCTCCAGCTCCAGCAATACGGCATTGTTTTCTTCAAATCGGTAATAAACCCTGCAGGAGGGATGCTCATGAATCGTGCGGGTCATGGCGCCGGATATGGGAGCGTGAAGCGGATGTCCCGAAAAATCCTGCCGCCTGACCGTGAGGCATAGGCGGCCTTGCCGAACAACGATTTCACCGTTTTCATTTTTTACCGTCTTGGCACCGAGATAAGTGGCAAGGCGGTATTCTTTTCCGTCCAGCAAAATCACGCCGATGATACCGGTGAAGTGGAAGCCGCCCAGAGGAATATCGGCAACGGACAGCATCAGCGAGCCATTCGGGAAGCTGCACTGTGTCCAAGCATAGGTTTTTGGAAAGGAATGTCCGCGGTCACCCTCCAGATAACCGTCGCTGTTCCGAAAAATATAGGGGACGCCGTTTATTTCCAGTTCTCCGTCTACGGTATGCTGCATGCTGTAAACACTGTGCCGGCACTGCATAAACGGAACATAGCGGAACGGACCCATGATATCATATTTTATGGGGGTAAAAGGACCGAAGCGTACAGAGCCGGTGACGTGGAGCGTCGGGGTGTGAATCGACAGGCGAATCCCGTCTCTTCCGATTTGGTTTTCGCCGATACATATTTGATCTCTGCCTTTGTAAAATTCGGAATAGGGAAATTGTGCATGGAAACTGTCCGTATCGGAAATGAACTGTATTTCACAAAATTTTTTCTTTCCGGTTTTATGGACAGAGGGGATCATTGCCAGGGTTTGCTGCTCTGACTGAAAACGGTAATACCAACCGCAGAAGTAGTTACGCATAAAAAGCCTCCGATTATGGGATGAAAGAAATCATGCCCAAATCGGAGGCTTTTCTTACATATGCTGCGAAATTATACGCTCTTCCATTTGCGGCAGCGGCGTGCCTTGCGGCGTTTTCTGCGCACCTTATAGAACAGCCAGAAGAAAACAATCAGCACAATTGCCGCAGCAGTCAAAATCAGATAGACCGTGGTAGAGGAGTCGGCGGTTTTGACTGTGAGCCACAGATTGTTCATTTCCTGTGTGCCGGTCAGAGAGAGAGAAGTAAAGGCGGAACCGAGGGCAAGCGTATTCTCATCCGGATAGGCGATCGGGTTTGCCGCCAGTTCGGGGTCCATGTACTCCTTCGCCGCCGAACTCGGAGCCGAATAACCGAGATATTCCAGGTTCTGTCCGCAAATCTCCGGCGAGAGCAGGAAGTTGATAAAGGTTTCGGCTTCCTTTTTGTGTTCGCAGCCCTTCGGAATACAGATCGCATCGACAAACAGGTTAAAGCCCTCGTTTGGCAGATAGAAAGCTAAATCGGGGTTTTCCTCCACCATTGTCAGGTAGTCGCCTGCGTAATAGGGGGCAATCCATGCCTCGGCACGCTGCATTTTGTCAAAAATCTGATCCATAACATAGCTTTGTACCAGAGGCTTCTGCTCACGCAGCTTGTTCGCCGAAAGCGTCAGGAGCGTGGAATCCTCTGTGTTGATATCAAAGCCCAGCTCCAACTGCGCGATGGCAAAGGAATCACGGGGGTTATCGAACATCAGAATCTTTCCGGCATATTTTTCGTTCCAGAGCAGCTCCCATCCGCCGATATCGGCCTCGTCAACATACTTGGTGTTATAGATTACGCCGACACAGCCCCAGGTATAGGGGACGGAATAGAGATTATCGGGATCATAAGACAGATTCCGAAAGCTTTCGTCAATGTACTCATAATTCGGAATGTTCGCAAAGTCCAGCGTTTCGAGCATATCCTCTTCAATGAGTTTTTGTACCATGTAGTCCGAGGGAATGATAACGTCAAAGGCGGAACCGCCGGCCTTCAGCTTGGTGTACATACTCTCGTTGCTGTCAAAGGTCATATAGTTGACTTTAATATTCGGATACGCCTCTTCAAATGCTTCGATCACGTCAAGGCTGTCGTCTGTGCCGTCGGCAATATACTGTCCCCAGTTGTAAAAATTGATCGTAACCGTTTCGTCAGCAAAGACGGCGGGGGTTACGGCGGACAAAAGAAGCGCGGCGAGGAAGAAAACAGAAATCAGTCGTTTCATCTGCCGGCCCTCCTTTTCATGAGCTTCTGACGCTTTGTTTTGTCTCGTGCCTGAAGCAGATTCATAATGACCATCAGAACGAGAATCGCAACAAAGATCAGCGTGAACATGGCATAGACTTTCGGCTGGATCGGCTTTTTGGTGTAGCTGTAAATTTCGACCGGCAGTGTAACAAATCCGGAGCCCGTAACGAAATAGGAGATTACAAAATCATCCAGCGACATCGTAAACGCCATCAGCGCGCCGGAGAGAATGCCGGGCATGATTTCATGCAGCACAACCTTGAAAAATGCCTGTACGGGGGTGCAGCCCAAGTCCAGAGCCGCCTCGGTCAGATCGGGATCCATCTGAGACAGCTTCGGTATGACATTCAAAATGATATAGGGCAGATTGAATGTAATGTGCGCAATCAGAAGCGTCCAGAAACCGAGGACGGAGTGAATGCGAAGCAGAACGCCCGTAAAGGCAAACAGCAGGGCAAGGGAAACACCGGTGACGATTTCGGGATTCGTCATGGGAATGTTGGTCAGCGTCATGACAGCGGAACGGAGTCTGCCGCGCATGGAATGAATGCCGAGGGCGGCCGCCGTTCCAAGGACGGTGGCGACGAAACTGGAAAGAACGGCGATAATCAGAGAATTTCCGAGCAGCGACAGAAGACTGCTGTCGCGGAACAGCTCACGGTACTGATCGAGGGTAAAGCCCTGAAAAACGGCGATATCCATTCCCTTGTTAAAGGAAGCAACGGCCAGTACGATCATCGGAATATACAGAAAGATAAAAACAATAATTGTGAAAACACGGTTTACTTTTCTCATAATGTCACCATGCTTTCTTCATCGTCATCGCTTGTAAAGCGATTCATAATGCCGACACATACAAAGATCAGCACCATCAGCACAAGAGAGAGCGCCGCGCCGAGATTCGGGTTGTAGGCGGCTTTAAACTGCGACTCGATGACGTCGCCGATGAGGATGGTGCCGGGAGAGCCGAGCTTTTGCGATATGTAGAAGGTGGACACCGCCGGAACAAATACCATCGTAATACCGGAAACGATCCCGGGAACAGACAGCGGCAGAATCACCTTTGAAAAGACATGGCGGCTGTTGCAGCCAAGATCCTGTGCGGCTTCGATCAGACGCGGGTCGATCTTCATAATGACCGTATACAGCGGCAGAATCATATAGGGCAGATAGTTATAGACCATGCCCAAAATGACGGCACCGTTGTTCCGAATCAGCGGCAGCGGGGTCAGACCGATCGAGGTGAGAAAATTGTTTATGATGCCGGTATCCTCCAGAAGCGCAACCCATGCCAGAGTGCGAAGCAGGAAGCTGATGCACATCGGCAGCATGACCAGCATCTGCAAAAAACGCTGCGTGGTGGGCTTGCAGTGAGCGATAAAGTATGCAACCGGATAGCCGATCAGAAGACAGATCAGCGTGGCAAAGATGCTTAACCAGATGGAACGCAGAAAAATCGGCCAGTAATTTGCAAAATTAGCCAGATTCGAAAGGGTAAATGCACCTGTAACGGAGTCGGTGAAGGCATAATAGACGACCACACCCAACGGTATCAGAGTAAACAGAACCATCCAAAGCACATACGGACCGGACAGCCATTTATTCTTCATCTTCACTGACCTCCGCATCCGCAATTTCGTCGTATTCCGCAGAGTACGAGCTGTAGTCGCCGAACATACCGGAGTATTCACTCTTATGCATGATATGGATGTCCTCCGGATTCAGACGGATGCCGATATAAGAGCCTTCCGGACAGAAATCCGTGGTCTGGATCAGCCATTTGAAGCCCTTAAAATCCACGATGGTGTCGTAGTGAACACCTTTAAAGGTTACAGAGGTGACGGTACCGCACAGATGGCCGACATCGGCGCTGACGATATCAATATCCTCCGGACGGATGACGACATCAACCGGCTCGTTTTTTTCAAAGCCCTTGTCAACGCAGGAAAACACTCTGCCAAAGAATTTGACCTTGTAATCTTCCAGCATAATGCCGTCAAGAATGTTGGATTCGCCGATAAAGTCCGCAACAAAGGCGTTTTTCGGCTCGTTGTAAATATCCTCCGGCTTGCCGATCTGCTGGATCTTGCCCTTGTCCATTACCACGATCGTATCGGACATGGTCAGGGCTTCCTCCTGATCGTGCGTGACGTAGATGAAGGTGATGCCCATGGCCTGCTGAATGCGTTTCAGTTCGTTCTGCATATCTTTTCTTAATCGCAGATCGAGCGCACCCAAGGGCTCGTCCAGAAGCAGCACCTTCGGTCGATTCACCAGTGCGCGCGCAATCGCTACACGCTGCTGCTGACCGCCGGAGAGGGAAGTGACCTTGCGGTTTTCAAATCCCT
>JAEDKB010000120.1 GCA_016296045.1 Oscillospiraceae bacterium | reverse complement strand
TGTCTCGGAGGGAGAAAAGCTGCTCTGTAAAGCAGAACGCCTGCACGGATGCACGATCGCTCTTCCGTTTCCCAGTGTCGGGGCAACGGAAAACCTTCTTCTGGCGGCGCTCGGCTGCAAGGGAGAAGTAACGATCTGCAATGCCGCAAAAGAGCCGGAAATCGGCGATTTGATCGCTTTTTTGCGTTCGTGCGGTGCAGAAATCACCGGAGACGATACTTCCGTGCTTCGCATTGTCGGAAATCAGCCGATGCACGGAACGCAGTATCGCGTCATGCCTGACCGGATGGAGGCCGTGACCTATTTATGTGCGGCGGCGATTACAGGCGGCAGACTTCGGCTGAAAGAGGTCAATCCGCGGCATTTTTCGGCAGTTTCCGACGTTCTGCGGCGCTGCGGCTGTTTTATCAGCGAATCGGAATCGGAGATAGAGCTGCAATGTGAAAGCCTCTGCTGTGTCAGTCCGATTATTACGGCACCCTATCCGGAGTTTCCGACGGATGCGCAGGCCGTTATGATGGCGCTGCTCTGCGTTGCGGACGGAACCAGCGTGTTTGAAGAGACCGTCTTTTCCAATCGCTTTCGCCATGTTCCCGCGCTTTGCGCGATGGGAGCCGACATCCAGACAACGGAACACTATGCCATTGTGAAAGGCGTAAAGCATCTGCATGGAGCAAATGTTTCAGCGACGGATCTGCGCGGCGGAGCGGCAATGGTGCTGGCAGCGCTTTGCGCAGAAGGTGAGAGCAGGGTTTCGGATACGGAGCATATCGAACGGGGATATGCAGCCTTTGTCTCGACACTGCAAAGCTGCGGTGGACAGATCAAGTATACAGAAGGACAGTAATGCTTATGGAAGACAGAAGAAGAAAACAGAGCACGGCGAAAAAGAAACGGCCGCAGCAGAGCTCCGGGAAAAAGCCTGTGCGTAATTCTCCGGCAGCGCAGATGGCAAGACAGCACCGTCAGGATCGCGCCTATCAGCAGGAACAAGCCGCGAAGAGACGAAACAATCAATTCCCTGCGGAGAATGTACATTCGGCACCTGAGCGCAATGAGCGAAACTCCGGAGCGGCTCAGACAGCGCAGACGAGGCGTGAAGAACGGAAAAAGCGTGATTCACGCGCTGCTGCCGAGGCACAGAGGCGCAGAGAAGACCGCAAGGAGCGCGCACGTCTGGACGGCATGCGGGATAAACAGAAAAAGAAAGCAAAGCATCGTACACGAAGAAGAATCAGTCCGGACGCATGGAAGAGAATCCTGATTATGGGTGCGGTGATTCTTGCGGTGATTGTCAGCATGATTATTTTCTTCCGTGTTCGGTCTGTGGAAGTGACGGGCAATCACTACTATTCCGCGCAGGAAATCATCGATGCCGCAAGCATCATGGACGGAGACAATCTTCTGACGCTTTCCCGCGGAGAGATTGCGGGCAATGTCATTGCAAAACTGCCTTATATCAAAAACGTCCGTGTGACAAGACAGCTTCCGGATTCGGTCGTGCTGCGCGTAACGGAGTATGAATCGACCTACGCGGTTCAGGATACAAACGGAGATTATTACCTGATTACGGCTGCCGGTAAGGTGACGGAGCAGTTGGACGAACGCGAGGCAAAAAGTCATATCGTAGTGGAGGAGCTGACCATCCATCCTCCAACCATCGGGGAAGTGATTACGCTGACCTATGCCGAGGGAAAGGAAGCGGAGGCACAGTCCCGATTGAGTGCACTGCTGCAGCTCTTGCAGGAAATTGAAAATGCGGAACTGAGCAAGTATGTTGCGTCTGTTCAGGTTCCTTCCGCGTACCAGATGACGCTTTGGTACGGCGACCGCTTTGAGGTTCGGCTGGGCAATCGGGAAAAGCTTGCCTATAAGCTGGAATTTTTGAAGGTCGTTGTTGCGGAGCAAAAGGACTATGTTACGGGCATCATCGATCTGTCTTTGAACGAGGGAAATGAGGCACATGTCATTAAAGATGAGTAAATAAATTCGAAAAATGTAAATAATTTTTCCAAAAATGAGAAATTCTATTGACCTGAGAGGTTTTTCACGGTAAAATAGAACAGTATAAATCTGCATATAATATCTGCATACATAAACAGTATACATAGGAGGAGATTTACAATGTCCGAAACTTATCCCGAAAAAGTTGTTAATATTAAAGTCATCGGTGTCGGCGGCGCAGGCAACAATGTCGTCAACCGCATGATTTCCGGCAAGGTTCGCGGTGTGGAATTTATCGTTGTAAATACAGACCGTCAGGATCTGAATAAGTCCAAGTGCGAGAACAAGCTGCAAATTGGTGAAAAGCTGACCGGCGGCATGGGTGCAGGCTCCAAGCCCGAAATCGGCAAGAAATCCGCCGAAGAAAGCAGAGCTGCGATTTCCAAGGTTCTTGAAGGCACCGATATGGTATTTATCACTGCCGGTATGGGCGGCGGCACCGGCACCGGTGCGGCGCCGATCATTGCGGATCTGGCACATGAGGCCGGTATCCTCACGGTTGGTGTCGTTACAAAGCCCTTCAAATTCGAGGGTGCAAACCGCATGAAGCAGGCAGAGGAAGGCATCGCCGCTCTGAGCGCAAAGGTCGATTCCCTGATTATTATTCCGAATGACCGCCTGAAATACGTCACCGACCAGAAGATTACCTTTGCCAATGCATTCGGCATTGCTGACGATGTTCTGAAGCAGGCTGTCAGCTCTATTTCCGAATTGGTCGGCTATTCTGAGCGCGTTATCATCAACCTTGACTTTGCGGACGTTTCTTCTATCATGAAGAATGCGGGCCGTGCGCATATGGGTGTCGGCACTGCTTCCGGCCGCGAAAAGGCGGAGCAGGCTGCAATGGCTGCCGTTGCCAGTCCGCTGCTTGAAACATCCATCAACGGCGCTACCGGCGTTCTGATCAATGTTACCGGATCTCCGGATCTGTGCTTGGACGACGTGGAAACTGCTGCAAACATTGTTATGGAAGCTGCAAATCCCGAAGCAAACATCATCTTCGGCGCTACCTTCTCCGAAGATTTTGAGGACGAAATGCGTGTTACCGTTATCGCTACGGGCTTTGACGAGAAGAAAAAGACAGAGGGCTCCAAGGGCATCTATTCTTCCGCAAAGAGCAGCACGAAGGAAGCGGTTCCGACAGATCCCGCCTCCGGTATTGACGATATTGACGAGATTTTTAAGATTTTCAATAAGTAATTGCTTATCAAAAGGGCTGCCGATCATCGGCAGCCCTTTTAACCTAGGGGCGTTTAAAAAATATTTTGCTCGGCATCTTTACTTTCGTAAATAAAAGTGCTATAATTACTTTAACGATTTAAACTGGAATCGTATGTCACCCCAAAAGTGCGATATATGGGCGCATAGCAGAGAGATTCCTGACAGATGCTCGGAATCAGTATTTTACGTTGGAGGAAGATTCATGAATAGCCGCAACAAACGTTCCGATCCGGAATGCGAGCTTTACCGTGCAATGCTGTTGCTGAAAACGCCGGAAGAGTTCTATCGTTTTTTCCTTGACCTGTGCACGCAGGCCGAACTGAATGCCATCGAACAGCGCTATGAGGTTGCAAAGATGCTCCATGCCGGCATGATCTATAACGATATTCTTTCGAAAACAAATGCCAGCTCCGCAACAATCAGCCGCGTAAAACGCAGCTTGGATAATGGCGAAGGCGCATATGAAACTGTATTTTCCAGACTTGAGGAGCAGCAATGATCGCTTACAGCTCCCTTGCGTCAGCCTATGACGGGCTGACGACAGATATTCCATACGATACAATGCTGGATTTTTTGGAGGCGATACTGCACAAATCGGGCAAGCGGCCGGAAACGGTGCTGGACCTTGCCTGCGGTACCGGCTCCATGTCTTTGCTGCTTGCACAGCGCGGATATCGGGTGCTCGCGTCGGACATTTCCGAAGAAATGTTGACGGTTGCGGCGCAGAAAACCATTCATTTAGCCAACCCGCCCTTTTATATCTGCCAGAGTATGCAGCGGCTGCGCCTGCCTGAACCGGTCGATGCGGTGTTCTGCCTTCTGGACAGCCTGAATTACCTTGATGAGCCAACCGACTGTAAAAAGACCTTTGAGCGTGTTTATAAATCGTTGAAGTCCGGCGGTATGTTTTTGTTTGACATCAATACGCCGGAAAAGCTGAAGGGCTTGGACGGTCAGGTGTTTTTGGATGAAAATGAGGAAAGCTATTGCGTCTGGCGTGCGGAGTTTGACGAAGCGGAAAATCGGTGCTACTACGGAATCGACTTGTTCAGAAAACGAGCTGCGCTCTGGGAACGAAGCTTTGAGCAGCATTGCGAATATGCCTATTCGCCCGAACAGCTTTGTGCATGGCTGAAGGAATGCGGCTTTTCGGAGATTCGTCAGTACGGTGACTGCGTCATGCAAGCACCGCGGTCGGGAGAGCAGAGAATCTATTTTTCCGCTGTGAAGGAGTGAATCGGATGAAAGATTATATTGTCCGTGCGATGACAAAGGACGGTTTTGTAAAAGCTATGGCGATTTCCTCTACTGCGATTGTCGAACGTGCACGAATGATTCATAAGACAACGCCCACTGCAACAGCGGCGTTTGGAAGAGTGCTGACGGCGGCATCGATGATGGGTAACGTTCAAAAGGTGGAAAACGGTGCTTTGACCTTACAAATCAAGGGCGGCGGTCCGCTGGGAACAATTCTGGCGACCTCGGATGCGGTCGGTAATGTGCGCGGCTATGTGCAAAATCCGTCCATTACGCTGCTGGAAAAATACGCAGGGAAGCTCGATGTAGGCGCAGCTGTCGGTACAGACGGTATGCTGACGGTCATTCGTGATCTTCAAATGAAGGAGCCCTACATTGGAACGGTTGCCCTTGTTACGGGTGAAATAGCGGACGATGTGACAGCCTATTTTGCGCAGAGTGAACAAACACCGACAGCCTGTGCGCTGGGCGTCCTGATCGATACCGATCAGAGCGTAAAGGTTGCCGGAGGCTATCTGATTCAATTGCTGCCCGGTGCGCCTGACGATGTGATTGACCGTCTGGAAAGCGGCATCCAAAAAGCGGGCGCTGTTACGCCGATGCTTGCCGAAGGCTTGACACCGGAGGATATTTTAACGCGGGTGATGCATGAGTTTGAGCTGGAGTTTTTAGAAACAACGCCGGTATCCTATCAGTGCTATTGCAGCCGCGAGCGTGTTACCTCGACCCTGATTGCCATTGGGAAAAAAGATTTGCAGGAAATTGCGGACGAGGGGAAACCGATTACGATCGAGTGCCAGTTCTGCGATACGACTTATGAATTTACGCCGGAGGAGATTCGCTCAATTCTGAAAAATCTGTAGTGAAAAGAGGGGAGCGCTTTACGCGACTGCCGTATTGCGCCCCACCTTTTTCGGTATCAAAATAAAATCCAGAAAATTCAAAATAAATACTTGACAAGTTGGCGGTCTGTGTGTATAATAACAACCGTCGCTGATATGCAGCGTTTTCGGGAGCATAGCTCAGCTGGGAGAGCACATGCCTTACAAGCATGGGGTCACAGGTTCGAGCCCTGTTGTTCCCACCATTATTTGGCCCGGTGGTGCAGTCGGTTAGCACGCCAGCCTGTCACGCTGGAGGTCG
>JAEDKB010000119.1 GCA_016296045.1 Oscillospiraceae bacterium | reverse complement strand
TGGTCTATATTATTATGTAAGGTTTTTAGATTTTTCATGGAATAATTTTTTGTATATAAATTTAACAAGAAAAAATTTTAAAGAAGTTGGCGGAGCTTGTGGGATGGTTCACAAGCTCCGCCGGGTGTGGAAGGAGATTTTTTTATATATAAAGCTCGCAACGGACATACAGCAGCGAGGCGTCCACCGTTTTTGCTTTGAAAGAACCGTCCGGCTTGCGTTTGCATTCGACGCATCTCCGTATGATTATTTCTATTCCCGTTCCGTCAAATCGAGAATCAAGGAATTCGTCTTCACCCAACTCAGGAAAGGGTATGAGGGAAGCGCAGTCATGTAAAATTTTGTAAGCAGTGGCCGGCTCATCGGGTCGAGGGGTCTCTCCCAAATAATATCGATGCATTTTCTCAAGATGAGAAAGTATTTCTTCCTTCGTCCTGAACATAAAACTTAAATACTCTTTTATTGTCTCATCCATATGACTTTTCTCCTTTCTGAAGATTTGAGCATAAATACATAAGATTGCACAACTATAATACACAAGAGAAAAAGATTTGTCAACATATTTTTGTTTATATTTATGTAAGATTGCGTAATAATTAAAAGTAGACGCGTAGATATATAAAAAGAGAAAAGTATTTTTATGTATAATTGCTGATTGTTGTTGCTTATACTGTTATTAAATGGTATTATTTATATGTCCGAAGTCTATATATTACTAATTACAACTACATTTGATGAAAAAAAGGACGAAAAAATAATATGGCACAAAAGAAAAAAGACGGAGTTCGCGTTAATTTTTACATGAATCGTGAACTGAGTGAAAAGTTAGATGATTATGCAGAAGAAATGGGGCAGACCAAAACTACCGCTCTTGAAAGGATTCTGATTGCTTTCTTTAAAGAAAGGGAAAAGACTGAAAAAAGCAAAGATTAACCTTGTGGCTTTGATTTTTTGGGAGAGGGGGATTGTAAATGAAACTTCAAATGACGTATCGGTTCAGGATTTATCCAAACGTCGCGCAACGGGAATTGATTGAGAAGAATTTCGGAGCATATCGATTCGTTTACAATTTTTTCCTTGAAAAATGGATCAGGGCATATCGAGAAGGAGAAGCAACCCCTAATCGCTTCGAACAATATAAAGAATTGCCTGAGCTGAAGAGGCAAAAACCGTGGCTTAAGGAAGTCGATTCTACATCGCTGCAAGCGGCTGTGAAGAGCCTTTATGTGGCTTATCAGCATTTCTTTGATGGGAGACGTTTCGGAAAAAATATTGGACTGCCGAAAAGAAAACGCAAGCGCGACCTTGAGCAAAGCTATAAAAGTAAAAATATAGATTCGGGAATTCGAATCGTTGATGGTAAGCATCTCCGACTTCCGAAGGTGGGAAATGTGCGTTGTGCCATATCAAAGCAAGTGCCCGAAAATAGTATTTTATATGCGTTAGTTAAACGGCATGGAACAGGAAAATACTATGTTTCTCTCTGCTGCAAACCGCAATATTCCGATATTGAGAAGACCGGCAAAAAGGTCGGACTGATAATGAAACGCGATGGCTCCATTACAACAAGTGATGGAGAATTATTTAGTGTTCGCAACGCGAAGAATTCTGACAGCACCTTGCAGTATCTGCGGAATAATATGACTCGAAAGCCAAGAGCCAGTATTAGCCGTCAAAAGTGTGCGATAAAGTATTCGACGTGTCTCGATAAAAGAAAGAATCAAATGACCGATGATTTGAATAAAATCACTACACAGCTGATTAAAGCTTATGATTTTATTTGCATTGGAAATCTTTCCCCGAAAATCCGAAAATGTGTACCACTAAATGAACTGGTTTGGATGCTCAAATTTAAAGCCGAGCTTTATGGAAGAATCGTGAAGCTGGGAGATGTAATCTCTATCGAAGGAATGACGGCTGACGAACAGGCAATCGAACTGGCGGGAGAGGTCTTGCAAAAAGAACTTGCAAAAACAGCATAGTTTTAAAATTCGTGGGTGGGGCACACCCCAAATGGCGATGACTGTGTTACTCAGAGTATGCGTTTGAGCCATGAATCTGCTTCGGCAGTATGCCAAATAATGAAAGCGGAGAGTGCTTTCTTTGAATTATCAAACTGGATTACCTTCCGGATATATATTATTTTAATATATATCCGGAAGGAGCAGTTCAAAAACCAACGCTTTGTCAACAAATGACAGATAATTATATTTAATTCTTTTTTTTATACGATTTCTTACATAATAATATATGCAGATCTTTATTTGCAAATATTTAGAAAGGAGGTCGAGCTATTATGGAGAAAAAGAATATAAATGCGGATCTTCCTATCCTGCTAACGGTTGATCAGTGTTAGGCGGTTTTTCAGATGGGCCGAACAAAAACATACCAACTGCTGAATTCAGAAGGATTTCCGTCGATTAAGGTGAATCGCAGAATCTATGTTCCGCTCGACAAGCTGAATCTTTGGATTGAACAAAATGTAGGCAAAGAGTATTTGCTCTAATTATTATGTTGAGACCACAATTCTGAAAAGTAAAATGCCGAAATGTGGTTGACAAATGATATACAAAGGGAGAAATAAACACGGATATGTCCGGAAAGCCTTGAAAACAAAGGCTTTTGAATGACGTTATTTTGTACTGCAAAACCTTCATTCCCCAGTTCAAATCTGGGCGGCACCTCCAAAAAAATCGGCAGGCTTCAACAGAAGCTTGCCGATTTGTTATTTCTCCATACTTTTTCGATAGCCGATTTTTGGAAATCAGGATTACGTTAAAGCACGGGCACGGGCAAATTTGCTCTTTCTCTGCTCGGTCAGGTGGTATTGCCGGCTTAAATACGCAACAAAAGCAAGCATTTCTTTCGGAGAGCCTTCATAAAGCTCCAGCTCAATTTCCGAAAACTGCAAGACTTCCGTTTTTCCGTGAAGGCTTCCGCAGTCGAACGCGAATTCCGCTTTGCTGCCGTCCGAAAAAGTGAGCATGGTGCTTCTTCGAATAAAATCTGCGCCGCAGATCGGAAATATATCACCCAAACCGTAAAGCACAAGAAGCTGCTTGGGCGCTCCGGCAAGGAGTAACTGTTCCATCGCTTTATCGTCCGGACGGTCGGAAGCAACCTGCCATTCGCCGCGAGTATGGAAATCCTCCGTCGGCGTTTTTACACAGACAACACTTTCCGACCCTTCCATACGGTGCCGCAAGGTCCATAAATGCTTCGAAAAACGGCAGTCAGGAGAGTCATAATAGGTGGTTTGCATATGACGTTCACGCCAAGCATCGGTGTGCAGTTCCTCCAGAATCGGATCCTTTAAAATCATCTCTCCGTCAAAATTTTCCGGCAGCGAGAGCTTATATTCTAATTCTTTTCCCATGTGTTTCACCTTCTGCAATTATCATACTATCAGAAATGGTGCAAGTCAAACAGAATATCAATTTCCGAGGATATTTCCCGACAGAATCGTTTCAGGGGATTCGCTAGAATATGAAAAGATGAAGCGCGAATTGGGGGAATGAGGGCATGAAGGGGATCAATCAGATGGTGCCGAAGCCGCTTGCCGGTGGACAGGCACTGCGCAGCGCCAGAGGAAAACTGCTGCGTGAATGTGTTTTGCTGATAGCGGGAGGAGTGCTGCTGGCCGGCATACAAATTGCCGATTTTTATATGCCGTTTGCGGCCTGCATGATCCTGGCCTTTCCCTTTGGAATTCGAAGTGTGGCGGCAATGATCGGCGCTGTTGCCGGATATCTGCTGCGCTGCGGCAGTGTTGAGGGGATCGAGCACGTCGCTGTTGCGGTGCTTCTGTTTGCGGCATCGGCAGTCTTTCAGGGAACGCAGCTTCCGGCAAAAATTTGGTTTTGGCCGGTTCTTGCATCGGCGGTCTGCGCGATCCTCGGAGCGGTTACGCTGTTCGGAAGCGGAAATCAACTGGCGCAATGGCTGCTGCGATGCCTTGCCGGCGGAATGGGTGTGTGGAGCTTCCGGAGCGCGCTTTGCGGCAATCGTAGGGCGCAGTTCTTTCTGGCTGCCGCGGTGATTGCCGGCGTAAAGGGAGTTGCGGCGCCGATGGATATGGGCGTTCTTCTCGGAGCGGCGGCGTGCATTTTTTTGCAGGAAATTCAGGCGTGTGCATTGATCGGGATTATGATGGATATCGGCGGCGGGAGCTTCTACTGCCTGACTGCTTCGATGATTTTACCGTCGATCCTGTTCGGACGCAGTAAGCAGAAAGACCTGCTGCAGCCAATGATGCTGTTGATTGCCCTTTGCGTTTTGCCGTTGCTGTTTGGAAGCTTTTCTGCGGGATTGGTGATAAGTGCCGCAATCGGTGTCGGAGCCGGCGTGTTACTGCGGCATTGGGTGCCGGCACCATGGTTGGCTGCCAACGGCGCTGACATGGGCGCTGCGGAACGGCTGGATACCGCAGCGGATATTCTGGAGCTGCTCCGCAAGCAAATTCCGGAAAAGCAGATCGCCTCTGCAAGTGAGGCAGAGAGCGTTTACGACGGTGCAGCAGAGCAAATCTGCCGATGCTGTGCCAGATTCCATAGATGCTGGCAGCATCGTGCAGAACAGACGCTTGCCGCGCTCAACGGTGCATCCAAGACGATTATTGACCGAGGGGTAGCGCAAAAAGAAGATTTCCCGCAAACCTTTCGCGAAAACTGCTGCCATCTGGAAGGCTTTATTACCGCCGTCAATCAGGAACTGGAAGGAATGCTGTTTCGACGGCGATATCAGATGGAATTGCGAGAAAGCAGGCAGGTGCTTTCAGAGGAATTCCGATGCGTCGGAGAGTTTCTCCGCAGTCCGGTGCAAACAGACAGGATGACGGGAATTCAGTTTCGTCCAATCATCGGTGCGTGCAGCGTCGGGAAAAACGGTGATCGGATCAACGGAGATAAGGGTGTTTGTTTTGCAGGGAATAATCGAGATTATTATGTCCTGCTCTGCGACGGCATGGGCAGCGGCAAAGAAGCCTCGGAATGCAGCGGAGAGACCGTACGCCTGCTTGAGCAGTTAATCAAATCCGGCGTGGAGGCGGAAAACGCGCTGAAAATACTGAACGGTCTGGAGCTTCTGCGGGCGGCAGATCGATTTACAACGATCGACCTGCTGCGGATCGATCTGTGCTGCGGAGACGGAACCCTCTATAAATGGGGCTCCGCGCCATCGTTCTGGAGAAATTGCGATTCAGTCAAAAAAATCGGGACAGCATCTTTGCCGCCGGGCGTAGGGGTGGGAGGAGACCACGCACCGGAGCAGTATCGGCTGTCCCTGAAACGGGGAGAAATGCTTGTCCTTGCAAGTGACGGAGCGGTGGGGACGGAAACGGAGGCGACAATTTGCAGCTATTGCGGTACGTCCGTGCATGAACTGGCCGCATTGCTGATTTCCGGTGCCCCGACGGAGGATGATGTTTCTGCGGTTGTTATTTCTCTGAAACCCTATGCCTCCTGACAAAGAATACCATATCTGGTAATGGATTTTTTGTCGAAATACAATATTTGGGAAATAATATTTCCCAAAATGAAGAAAAAGGCGGCCGGCAGCTTGCCGACCGCGTTTTTTCTCATAAGATCAGACGTTAAAGAGGAAGTTGACGATGTCGCCGTCCTTCATGACATATTCCTTGCCCTCGC
>JAEDKB010000118.1 GCA_016296045.1 Oscillospiraceae bacterium | reverse complement strand
GATTGCAACAAAACAGTTCCTTATATGTCATTCTGAGGAACAAAGTGACGAAGAATCTTTTCTCTATCGAAGGTGCGAAGATCCTTCGCTTTCGCTCAGGATGACACAGAAAGAAACCTTGATTCGGCATCGATGTATATACGCTCTCTTGTTATTCTAATTTTGACGGTTACGGGCTTTTTTGACAGTCTGAAAAGCGGTGGGAATCATCCCACCGCTTTTGTATAGTCAAAGCCGCCTGCATGAAAGCATGCAAGCGGCTGAACTGATTATGTGCGATCAAAAAGCTGATGACCTCTGACATACTTTGCCTTGATATCACGGTCGTCCGCCAGATACAGGCAGCGATCCAGACGGGAACGCAGAGACAGCTCCTGCGGATGATCCAGACCGGAATCATCGAGTACCAGAGCATCAAATTCATATCCCGGCTCAAAGCTGCCGACCTTGCCAAAAAAGCTGCCGCCGCCGACAGTAGCAATGTAAAATGCCTGATCGACGCTCAGGGGCTTAACGCTCTGGTCACGCAGACGCCAGCGGAGTTTGGAGGCGCGAATGGAGGAAGCGATGGAATAGAACATATTTTCGGTTTCGCCGCCGGCAACGTCCGAAGCCAGACCAACGTGGATGTCGTTTGCAAGGTATTTGGAAATTGGCGCAACGCCGGAGGCGATATTGGAATTGGAGAGAGGGGAGTGGGCGATAAAAACGCCGTTTTTCTTGATGAGATCCAGTTCTTCTTCGCCGGTGTGGACGCAGTGCGCCATGATGCAGGGATGGTCGCCGCCGAATAAGCCGAAACGGTTGTAGGCATCGCCATAGAATCTTGCGTCCGGGCAGAGCTCTTGAACGAGAGCGATCTCGTTATAGTTTTCGGACAGGTGGCTCTGCACGGGAAGGTTGTATTTTTCCACCAGTGTGCGAAGACCGCGCATCAACTCATCCGAGCAGGTGGGAATAAAGCGCGGTGTGATGATCGGACGGGTATTTTTGTATTTATCCATGGTGTTGCAAATCCAGCGCTCGGTAGCCTCCAGCGAGGAACTTGCACTTTTTTCGCAGTAATAATCCGGACTGTTGCGATCCATATTGACCTTGCCGACAAAGGAAACCAAACCGCTTTCCTCCATTTTATCCATCAACAGCTCGGTTGCCGGCGAGTGTAGGGAGGAGAAAATCGCGGCGCGTGTTGTGGCGCAAAGATGCATATGACGGGCAAATAGGCTGTAGGCACGCTCAGCATATTCCAGATCGGCATACTTGGACTCTTCCGGGAAGGTATAGGTGTTGAGCCATTCCATGAGCTCCATATCCATGCCGAGTCCGCGGAATGCAAACTGCGGAGCATGAAGATGCAAATCGACCAGACCGGGAATAATGATCCGATCACCGTAGTCGGTCAGAGGAAGCGAAGCATATTTTTCCGGCAGCTCGGTAAAGGCACCGGCGCACAGACCGTTTTCGCAGACAAGATAGGAATTTGGGAGCAGGCGAATGCTTTCACGGCTTTCGCTGTAGCAGATATTGCCTTTTAGGACGAAGTTTTTCATGTGTTTGCCTCCATGCGGGGGTTTTTTAAAGGATGGATTTCCGATACCCTCCAACATAATAGTTTATCTGCGTTCGGAAGTTTTGTCAATCATATTCAAGCTCAGAATTTATTTTTTGTGCATACGAGAGCAGATCGGCTCGATTGTTTTGAATCCGGCCGTCGATGACTGCGTCAAGCAGATGCCGAAGTATGCTGCCGATGATCGGGCCTTGCGGCAGGCCGAGCGCCATCAAATCGCCACCGTTTACCGCAAGCTGCCGCAAAGAAAAACAATCGTCCTTCTGCAAGACATCATCGAGCAGCAGCAAGGCGTTTTTCATGATTCGATCCGCAGCCTCTTCCGTTCTTGTGCCGGTGCCGACGGCATCGGCACGGCGGAGCAGGAGCAGTTGACGCAATCGTTCCGGCTCAAAGGCGGCAAGCAGCTTCCGCATCCGTTTTTCGTTTCCCTCCGGCAGGAAAAAGCTGTGCTCTCGGACAAGAAACGTAACCTGCTGAACGGTTGCATTGTCATAACGAAGCCGACGCAGGATCGTTTCGGACAGGGCGGCGCTGATTACCGCGTGTCCGTAAAAATGCCCGACAAGCTGCTTGTCCATCGAAAAAGCAGCGGGCTTTCCGATGTCATGAAAAAGGGCGGCAAGACGTAAACCCTCCTCCGGCGGCACTTGCTCCAGCACACGGAGGGTATGCTCCCAAACATCATGAATATGATGGTGATTATATTGCTTAAAGCCGATGCAGCGCTGCAGCTCGGGAATCAAAACGCAGAGAACATCCGCATACTCCCTTGCGACCGTGCCGGCAGCTTTGCCGCAGAGCAGACCGCACAGCTCCTTGCGAAGACGTTCGGGCGCAACGGCGTGCAGTCGGTTTTTCAGAGCGTGGATCGCATCGGAAGTTTTCGGCGCGATGGAAAAGCCGAGCTTGGAAGAAAAACGCAGCGCTCGCAGAATTCGAAGAGCATCCTCCGAAAAACGCTCCGTTGCCTCTCCGACACAGCGGATCTGACCGTTTTCCAGATCGTTCAGACCGTCAAAGCAATCGGTAATGTGTCCGTCTGCATCGGCGGCCATGGCGTTTACGGTAAAATCCCGACGCGCCAAATCGTCTTGCAGGGAATCGAGAAAGGCAACGCGGTTTGGATGCCGGTTATCAGAATAACCGCTCTCCGTCCGAAAGGTTGTGATCTCATAGCAGGCATCTTCGTGCAAAACGGTGACGGTTCCGTAGCGCTCTCCGGTCAGAATCGTGCGTCGGTCGGAAAAACAGGCTTTGATTTCCTCCGGACGGGCGCTTGTGCAGATGTCCCAGTCCTGCGGCGGATTGCCGAGCAGACTGTCACGGACGCAGCCGCCGACGGCATAGGCAGAAAAGCCGGCTTTGTTCAGACGTTTCAGCAGCGCCTGAACGGGCGGCGGAATAATGATTTGATTTTGTAGTATCATTTTTTGCGTTTCCTCACTGAACGAATGGGGAAATATCCTTGTCACGGACGACGGAATGTAGGCAGAAAATTACTTTTTACCGTCCTCCGCTTCCCATTGCTTCCAAGTTTCCGGGCAGAAGCCGACGGTCGCTTTTTTGCCGTTGCGGACAATCGGCGTTTTCATCAGCTCGGGGTGGTCGAAGAGCTTGTCCTCTTTCTCTCGCGTACTTCCGAGATAACGCATCAAATCGATTTCGGGCGATTTTTTCTCCCAATCAATCAACGAATCGACACCGCCGACGGCGCGCAGAACACTTTCAAACTCACCGTTGGACATACCGTAACGGACAAGGTCAATCGACTGCACGCGAATACGGCGCTCTTTAAAGTATCGTTCCGCTTTTTTGGTATCAAAGCATTTGGATTTTCCAAAAATCTGTATATTCAATCGTATCGCACCTCCGTCAGGTACAGCCCCTTTGCAGGAGCCGTCTCGCCGGCATTTTCCCGCACACGGCTTTCAAAAATCGCCGGAATCTCCTCTGCACGACGTTTCCCCGTGCCGATTTCCAGCAGGGTTCCGACCAGAATTCGAGCCATATGATAAAGGAAACCGTCCGCGCTCATTTGAATGCACAGCTCGTTGCCCTTTTTTATCAGCTCCAAACGCTTCAGTGTGCGTACAGAGGACTTTTTAAAATGTTTGTTGGCGCAGAAAGCAAGAAAATCGTGCGTACCGAGCAGCAACTCGGCTCCGCGCTGCATCGCGTCCGGATCCAGCGCCGCCGGAAATTGCAGACGGTAGCGGCGCTCAAACACGTCCGGCGCATCCGTGTTCCAGATGCGGTAAGTATAGGTTTTTTCCGTTGCACATAAACGGGCATGAAAGCGATCGGATGCAAAATCCAATGCCTCCGCGCCGATATCGGGCGGAAGCAGCCGCCGCAGCCCCAAAAGGATCCGGTCAGGCGAACGCTCCGGCGCACGGAAAGACGCGACCTGTCCGGTTGCGTGGACGCCCGCGTCTGTTCTGCCGCTGCCGCTGATCTCAATGGGCTGAGAAAACAGCTCTGTCAGAGCAGCTTCGATTTTTCCCTGCACAGTCATTTCCGTATTCGGTAAGCGCTGCCAGCCACGGTAACGTGTGCCGTCATAGCTGACCGTCAGGCGATACATTCTTCCAGCCAATCTTCCAGCTCCTTCATGGCTTCTGCCTTGGTATCTGCGGAAAACAGAAAGCTTCCGTCGGCGGCAAAAACCTCATAATGACCTCGAATTGAAACGATTCTACAGCGCATAAATCTGCTTCCTTTCCTGATTTCTGCGCTGAGTATATCGTATTATATGTACAATAAATGGTACTTAAACGCCTTGGCGGAAAAAATCGCCAAGGCGTTTTATCATTATGCTTGACAAAGCTCCATAAAAACTACCAGCATTTTTGCACATTGCGCACGGGTTGCGTTGCCATCGGGCAGAAGCAATCCGTCGCTGCCGCCGATAATGCCGTGATAGACGCTCCACTGTACGGCTTCAAGTGCATAGTCGGAAACCTTTTCGCGGTCGCTGAAGGAGGAAAGAGAATTCCTCGCTTCGGTTTCTGTTTTATGGAAAGCAGTTGCATAACGCAGAAGCATTGCTGCAAGCTGCTCGCGCAGGAGATTTTCCTCCGGACCGAATTCCGTTTCGCTTACGCCGTTGACAATCCCGTTGGTGGATGCCCAGACAACGGCGTCGGAATACCATTCACCCTTGGGAACATCGGTAAATGTCGGCTCGCCGGAAACGGCGGGGCTTCCTTCCATGCTGTACAGGACGGTAACGAGCATGGCGCGGGTCATAGGTGTGTTGGGAGCAAATTCGGTGTCGCTGACACCGCCGAACAGCTTAGCCTCTACGGCCTTGGTCACCCATGGATAGAACCAGTCGGAGGAGCGGACATCCACAAAGTCGCCGTAGTCGGGCTCCGGATCCTCCGTGGGAGGCGTTTCCGTGCCTTCCGTCCAGTGTGCATAGAGGTACGTCACAGAGGCTGTCGGAGCGGTCGAGTCCACGGTGACCTGATTACCGCCGTTGGTTTTGTCAAACCAGCCGACAAAGGTGTTGCCGTATTTGGTTGCCGAGGGCAGCCAGCCAAGCTTGGCGCCTGCACGGTAGTATTCCACGTTATCTGTTGCCGTACCGCCGGCAGCGTTGAAGATCAGGCAGCGATACTGCGCATTATTGAGCGTGTAGTCTCCGTTCCAATACAGATCCGCCTCTTCCATGCGGCGCTTGCATAGTCCGGAGAGAATCGTTCCGCCGGCTCTGCACCAGCTTCCCATCGTGTTGACAAAGTCGGTTTCGGTGCATCCGCCGAAGAGGATATACTGATAAATCTTATAGCTGGAATCGACCCACTGCTGACCGAGATTGTAGCTTAGGCTGATAATGGCATCATACTGCGCCTGTGTGTGTTTGACGGTACCCTTTTCCAGCACCTTGTCGATGATTTTTTCAAAGCCTGCCAGATAATAACGCAGCAGATAATCCGCTTCATCGAGTGTAATCGGGCTGGAAATTTTGATGGGGCTGCTTGCGGGATCGTAACGGGAGCCGTAGCCGACGCTGTACTGACCGTAGTCCCACATGGGGTTCGGGGCAAAGCCCTCGTGATCCTTAATGAACTGAACGCCTGCTTC
>JAEDKB010000117.1 GCA_016296045.1 Oscillospiraceae bacterium | reverse complement strand
GGGGCAAGCTTCATAAATCCGGTAACGGGCGAGCTGCAGAAGGTTGACTTTTATCTTTTTTGCGGTCTGATGCCCGGATGCGGTCAGTGTTGTCAGAATGCTCTTCATCTCCGGCGTATTGACTTCTTTCCCGAAGTGCATGGACAGCGCCATGGCATACCGCAGACGGTTTTCAAGATCCAGTTCGTCGTCCGAGGCCTCATATTTCTCGATAATTTCCTGCAGTTTGTCTTTTCCCATGTTGTTCTCCTTTCGGCGCCGCAGGCTTAAACGTCCACTTCAACGATCGTAACAGAATCTCTTATCGCTTTTATATCCGAATGCAGAAGCGTTCCCTTTTCGAGCAGGGCTTCTGCGGTCTTCTCGAGAAAGACCCTGTTCTTCAGAAGAATGTCTCTGGTCATGAGCATATAGCGTTCCAGCTCGGCGTGCGTTACCGCTTCGTTGCGGGCGTTGAAATTTTCAGAGTAACTCAAATCCCGGGTTTCCACACGGAGGGAACCGAACCCAAGCATAGCCTCCTCTGAAATACCGTTACGGATAATGGTGAACGCGCACTTGATATCGTCCCGACAGCCGTCGGCGCAGTATTTGGAGTAATAGAGCTCGACGGCCGCCTTGCCGGCCAGGGAGACCAGAATGTAATAGGGCTTCCTTGAAAGATCCTCGCAGTTGTGAATAAAGCCTCTCGGCGTTCCGTCGGCGGGACGAAGAGCGGCAAGGCCGACGACCCCGGGGCAAAGCACTTCCGAAACGACCAGATGACCGGCTTCATGAAGCGCAGTCTTTTTTGCGTACTCCTTCGATGTTTTGGTATAGCTATCGGGTAAATTGTGCTGGGTTCTCAGGACAGCCTTTACAAGATCGTTCATCTCGATGCTCGGCCGTCTATTATATGCCGCATAAATGGCGGCCTCATTGAGAATGGTCTCCAGCTCGGCGCAGGAGTGATAGGTGATCATTTTGGCAAGGTCGTCCATATTGACGCTTTCGGCTATTTTTTTATCCGAGAGATAGTACGCGATGATCTCTTCGGCGTCTTTGTTTGAAGGAGGCAGAACTTCAATTTTTCTGTCAAAGCGGCCGGAGCGCACGAGGGAGTCTGGAAGCCTCCTCTTATCATTGACAGTGGCGAGGACAAACACGCCGCTGTCTTTTACTTCATCGATCCCGGACTGAACGGCCACATATTCCTCAGCATCGCAATGGACGTAATCGTCATTTGCAAATTTGTCCATGTCATCAAGGAAGATGATGCAGGGCGCGGTTTCTTTGGCTTTTTGAAAAGTTTCGGTGATATCGCTGATAAAACCATCGCCGCCTTTATCTCTGCGTATAGTGTAGGCGCAAAGGCCGCTTTCTTCAATGAAGCACTTGGCTATCAGGGTCTTGCCGAGACCGGGTTTGCCATAGAGTAAAAGCCCGTGCGGAAGTCTTGCCCCAAGCTCCTCATACAGGCGCCGGTTTTGAATCACATCACAGATCTGCCGAAGCTCGGTTTTGATCGCCTCATAGCCGATCACCTTGTCAAATGCGCTCATTTTTCTTCCTCCCATAATCATTTCTGTTTTACGGTTTTACCTTAGCAGAGACAATGCGCCATAATCGGTGCGTTACTTTTGGTATTTTTCTTTGAATCGGACGACGATCTCCCGCATCTCGTCGTCGAGAAACGCCATGGCCTCGCTGCGGATCAAATCGGGTATTCCGTAATACGCTTCCGCGATACCGCCGGCGATATCGGCCAGCGTGTCGGAATCACCGCCGACCGAAACGGCGTTTCGCAGCGCGTCCTCAAAGCTGTTGGATTCATAAAACGCCTCCAACGCGACAGGGACCGTGCCCTGACAGCTTTCATCGAACGCATGATCCGGCCGGATTTCATCCAGAGACTTCAAAAAGGCGTTCGGATAATACTTCTGCTCGATGTACTTTCGGATCGCCTCTTTGTCCTTTCCTCTGCGAGCCATCCAGATCGCCGCGGCTACCGCCTGCGCACCCCGGATGCCTTGCGGGTGGTTGTGCGTGACCTCTGCGGTCAGTCCGGCTAAGCGTTCCGCTTCCTCAAGGGAATGCGCTGCCCATCCGGCGGGAGCGGCTCTCGCGGCGGAGCCGTTGCCCCAGCTGTTATACGCAGCCGTTGATCCGTCCTTCAGCCAGCGGTAAAGAAGCGTGCCGAAACCCGCGTTCAGCCGTTTTCTTCCGTGATAATGCATTTTCTCAACAAGGCGTTTTTTAAACGTATCGTCGTCTTCCTGCATTTCACGATTCAGCAGAGCGTCCGCCGCGGCGACGGTCATGACGGAGTCATCGGTATATTCACATGGGATATCCATGATGCCGTCGTTTCCGAAAAGGCCGAATGTCTTACTTTTGTGATCGTCAAATTCAAATCGGGATCCGACGATATCTCCGATGATCGCACCAAACATCTTTTTTCCCTCCTGCAAGCGTGTCAGTTGCTTTCCCTTAGAACGCCGTGAAGTCGGTAAACGCAGGAAACGATATTGCCCTCTTTGAGCGTAATTTTTCCCGCGTCGGCGTAATAGACGGCGTCATATTCGTTTCCAAGGCAGGAAAAGGAGAACAAGGTGTCTTTTTCACCGAATCCATACTCGACCGGAGCGTCATAGATCTCCGTGACAACCCCGTTTAACAGAACGCGGGCATCATAGGGCGGAGATAATAAGCCTATTGGGATAACGGATTCAGAGGCCATGGAAAAATGCTCATGTGCCGCTCTAAAGGCTTCTTCATCCCGATAGGCGTCAGGGGTTTTCACGCATTCGAGAAACAGTTCAAAGTCCTTCTCACAGGGAAACGCCGCGCTCTCAATGAATACGCCGTGCGTCTCTATCGGAAGGGGGAATTCCGTGCTTCCGTGTCCTGCCCATGCTTTCAGAAGGCCGTCGCCCTCTGCATCCGGCTCTATGATCCACGCTTCCGGTCTGACGATCATTTTTCTTACCTCGTTTCTTGTCATTCCTCTGGTTCGATCCATTGGCAAGTGTTTGCGGCGGCCAGCATCTCCCTTAGCCTGGTTATTGCCGATTGGGAGCATTCCGCGTTAAATCTCGCTTTTACCTCATCGAGATAATACCTTCCCCGGCGATCCGCAGAAAACTGCACCGTGTGGCCTGCGTTCTCAAAGCTCCAGTGAAAAATCGCCGCACGATCACTCTGGATCAGAGCTTTTCTTGAGTAGACGCAGTTATGCTGGGTTTCGCCTTCCGCAAGAAGCTGTTCGGAAGTGATGATCCGTTGGAGCTCGTTTGGATACAGAAAGTTGAGCGACTTTTCCAGATTATCAAATCTTGAAGGGGTCATAACCAGCGATTCACTGCCTGCCGCCTCAAGACGGTTCTTCCGCACCGCTCGCGACAGTTCATCATGTGCCTCTATCAGTTTTTTTAGGCTGCATCGGAGCTTAACGGGCGTATTGGTGTCAAGACACATTGCAACGTAATCCTTCACATAATCATCAAGCGCTTTCTCCGAAAATCCGCGCACATGGCGATAGTAATTCACTATAAACGACCCAACCGACTCAAAGCTGTTGAACCCGTCGAATGCGTTCTTTAAGGTAAAACACTTTGCAAACAAATCCATCGATATGCCGATCAGTGCCGGCCGATCACGTCTGCTGACAGCGGGAGCCAACGACGCGATCGCATAACCGGTGTTCAAATCGATCTTGTTGTAATTTAAGTTCAGCACGCCGGGCTCCGGCACAGAGGCATCTATTATTTCTTTCGGAGTATGCGATTGGATCACGCTCGAAAACGGAATCGACGGAAGAAAGCAGCCGCACTTTTTTATTGTCCGGCCGATGTCTTTCAGGATGTACATTTTCTCGGTCTCGGCAGCCGCAGAGAAGAACGCAGCGGTGAAAGCTCGGAATTGAGCGTTGCTCAGGAGATTCCGGTTGATTCGGTAATTCATGCCGTCGGTTGTGACCTGCTCCCCGGCATCCTGCCCGCTGCGGACACAAACGGTTTTGTCCCAATAGCCGTAAAAAGTGTCTTTCTTCTCGGAAGACAGCGTTATTACCGGGGTGTTCTGCAGGATCAGCGTGGACGCTATATGGTTTCCGAAAGATCGGTGGTATCGGACGCCCTTAACGAAATGAAACGTCAATGTCCATCGGCCGTTATTCTCGGCCAGACGCGCGCACTGCGGCAGGTCCCATTTATTCCCGGGAAGAAATTGCGTGAGCTCTATCAGCCTGCCGATGGTATTTTTGGATAATTGCCTGTTTAAGGCATCTCTGACCGACGCGATCTCATCGGTGAATTCTCCGTCCAGCGTATAGAAATACAGCTTGCTGCCGCGCTCGGCAGAGGAACCGACGTCGAGCGTGGATGCGTTTACGCCATAGGTCGCTTGGAGAATTCTCTTTATCTCGTCACTATACATTTTTGACCCGCAGCTCCTATGCTTTTTCGTTCGCAGTCATCATACAGATAAATATGGGTCAAAAATGGGACATAAAAAGGCCCGCGGATTTCGATGAATCCACGAGCCTTGTTCACGAGCCTTGTTTAATATATTATTGATACTTTTTCAGCCCCTCTTCCAGCGCCTCTCTTATCTGTGTTCTCAGAGATTCCGGCTGAAGGATTTCAACGTGATGAAGGTACTGCATAGCCCAGTATTCCATGGCGGTCGGGCTTGCCTTTATGCTTACCTCAATCTTTTCCTTGTCATAGGTCTCCCGTATTCTGACGTCGGTTCCGAACCAGTCAATAATTTGATCGATAATCTGTGTGTCTGCCCGGAAAACAATTTGCTCCGGTGGATCCGTGTACATATACGGCATAGCGGAGGAGATCTCCTTGTAGTTGATCCCGTTCTCGTAGCCTTTGATATTTTTTATCGGAGTAGCTTTCTTTTCGGTAAAGGCTATGTCGGTGATATGATCCAGACGCTGAAATACCATATCGTTCCAATCCTCGTTGTATGCCATAAGATAATACCGTTGATTGTGGAGGATCATCTGATACGGGCTTACACGCTGCTCAGAGGATTTGTGGAGTTTCCGGTCGATTCCGTATTTGTTGTAGTCGTAGCGGATCTGTATTTGTTTCTCGATTGCTTTATAAATTGATTCTATGTTATAAAACAAAGCGTTGTTATCGGTTTTGCTCCAATCGTTCACGGAGTGGATATGCTTGATGCTTGTTTTGAAGTATTTATTGGAAAGGCCGCAAATCCGTTCGATAAGATCTTTGGAGCGGGCAGCGGTAATGTGCTTGCTGGAGAGGACACCGTCGATGAGCATGCGCAGCTCTGCATCCTCAAATTCCCGATAATCAATATAACAGCCTGCCCGGCACGATTCTATTCCGACTCCGGCTTCTTTCAGCAAAGAGATATTGCGGCTGACAGCCTTTCTTTCAATTGCAATACCGTAGTCGCTTTCCAGATGACGCGCAATATCCTCCTGTGTCATCGGATGCTTATGGTCGCTGTATTCCTTGAGGATTTGCCATATTCTGATTAGCGCCAGTTTTTTAGGCTCAAAGCTCTCCACGGTGCGGCCTCCTCATCTCTGAAAGAAAATATCCTCCTCCGTGCGGGGCGCGAAGCGTGCGAGCGCCGCGGCGTCGAGATCGCAGCGGTGCATGTCTACGGCGCTGATGCGGCGGTTTTCGTACGTCGTGTAGTAATAAATGCCGCGCTGAGCGCTGCAG
>JAEDKB010000116.1 GCA_016296045.1 Oscillospiraceae bacterium | reverse complement strand
AAGAAAGCGTATCTGATACCGAATCAAGGTTTCTTTCTATGTCATCCTGAGCGAACGCGAAGGATCTTCGCACTTCGGTAGAGAAGGATTCTTCGTCACTGCGTTCCTCAGAATGACATATAAGGAACGATTTTGTTACAATCCTGCTTGCTTCGCAAGGATTTTGACTTCCATCGCAACTCGCGCCCTACCGTACCTATGTACGCCGACAGGCGCGAGTTGCTCGGCTTCCGGAACTTTTTTTACAGTCTGCCAGCGTGCCGAAAAGGGTTTTTCGACACGCTGACAATAAAACAGGCACGGGCAAAAGCCCATGCCTGTTTTATGTAGAGCAATTAAGAAGCCAGTGCGCTGATACCGGCAGCAACACAGCCAACGCAGGCAAACATAATCGCGCAGACAGCAGTACCAACAATACCGCAGACGAGACCGGCAACAGCCAGACCCTTGCCTGTTCCGGTAGCCTTTGCTTCCTTCATGCCCAAAGCACCGAATACGATGCCTACAATACCGAGCACAAGAGCGACGACAAAGAGCCAGATCTCGGAAGCCACGAAAGACAGGACAACTGCCAGAATGCCGCATACCAGAGCGATAATACCTTTTACGTTCATAGCTTACTCTCCTTTTTTGTATTTGAGAAGTTTAAAAACTCTCAAACACATTTTACCATGGGACAGTTTTGGTGTCAAGACTTTTCTGAAGTCAAATTACTTCATTGCCTGCCCTGTTTTTCCTTTTTCCATACTTCCACAGCAACGTCACCGTATTGGCTATCACCAAAAGAACGGAGATCCACTGTGAGGTCGAAAGTCCCCAAAGGAAGCCGCGGTAGGCATCCGCACGGAGGAACTCATCTGCGAAACGGAATACCGGATAGGCATAGAAATAGACATGAATCAGATTCCCTTGCAGCTTTTTCTTCCGGAACAGAGCATAAAATGTAAGCGCAAGACCGAGGTTGAACACCGCCTCGAGCAGCTGCACGGGAAAACGGCTGACACCGTTGGCTCCGGGCGCCACGGAGTAGTGATAGACCACGCCGAATTTGCTTTCGATTCCGTAACAGCAGCCGCCTAAGAAGCAGCCGATTCTGCCGAAAAAATGGAACAGCGGAAAACAAATCGCTGCAACATCCAGATAGCTGCTGCTCAGCTTTTTCTTTTTACAATAAAGCTTTACCGTCAGGATGGCGCCGATCATTCCGCCGTAAAAAACCGAGCCGCCGAAAACCGTCTTCGCCTGCGTCAGGAAATCGTCAAACGACGCAAAGTTCATCGTAAAAAGATTCCTGAAGAATAAAACCATGCTGTCAAACTGCGTAATGCCGTACATCAGCGCGCCGCCGATCACCACAGCCGCAAATGCAAACAGCGACATAAACAGCATTTCTATTTCGTCCATGCCGTTGTTCTTTGCAAGTCGGAACGCCGTCCAAAGGCAGACCAACACGCCGATCAGCGATACGATCATATAAATTGAAATTGTGCGATCAAAAATTTGGAGTAACGGGACCATTCTTTCCTCCCCTATTCGCAGTTATTCAGCATGGCTCTCCAGCCACGCTTTCATTTCCATGCGCCCCTCTTCGGACATCGGAAACGTCCGTTCCGCTTCCATTTCACTCAGCTCATAGCACAGCTCTCCATGCCACAGCTCGCAGAAAATGGAGCTTGCCTCCATATTCACCTCTTTCGGTGTCGCCATTACAACATTCGGCGCAATCCGAAAACGAAGCAAGCCGCAGCTTCCGGTAAAAATATTATTATTTTCAAAAGTGTGAAGCGTCGGAATAAAGATATCTGTCATCGCTTACTCCTGCATCAGCGCTTCCATCTCATCGATCAACTCGCCAAAGAGCGCGAGCGCTTCTTCCACCGGCTTTGTTGTGGACATATCAACACCGGCACCCTTGAGCAGATCGATCGGGCTTTTGCTGCAGCCGCCGGAAAGGAACTCCAGATAATCCTTTACGGCTGTTTCGCCTTCGCGCAGAATTCTTCTGGACAACGCGATTGCGGCAGCATAACCGGTCGCATACTGGAACACATAATAGTTATAATAGAAATGGGGGATCCGCATCCACTCCATGTCGATCTCATCATCAAGAACAATACTTTCGCCGTAATACAGGCGGTTGAGACGGCGATACTCCGCATTGAGCACATCGGGTGTCAGCGCTGTCCCCTCCTGTGCCATCTTTCCGATATTCAGCTCAAATTCGGCAAACATGGTCTGGCGGTACAGCGTGCTGCGGAACTGCTCCAAGAAGTGATTGATGAGGTAAGCACGCTCTTTTTTATCGGTCGTTCTGGAGAGCAAATGCTCCATAAACAGCGCCTCATTGCAGGTGGAAGCGACCTCCGCAACAAAGATCACATATTCCGAATCGAGCGGATTTTGGCGCTTATTGGAAAGATAAGAATGCAGCGCATGACCCATTTCGTGCGCCAGGGTGAACTGGCTGTCCAGCGTTCCGGTATAGTTGAGCAGGACAAACGGATGCACCTTTGCGCCTGCGCTGTAGGCACCGGAGCGTTTGCCGGCATTTTCATAAATGTCGATCCAGCGGTTGTCAAAGCCCTCCTGCAAAATTTTGCGGTAGTCGTCACCCAAAGGTGCCAGCGCATCATAGACATTTTTCTTTGCTTCTTCGATCGGCGTTTTTTTGTCTACACCGGCAACCAGGGGTGTGTACAGGTCATACATATGCAGCTCATCCACGCCGAGCAGCTTTTTGCGCAGATCTACATAGCGGTACATCTTATCCAGATTCTTGTGCACCGCCTCGATCAGATTCGTATAGACCGCTACGGGAACATTGGTCGCATCCAGAGAGGCCTCCAGAGAAGACGTATACTTTCTCGCCTGAGCAAAGTACTGAAGCTGCTTGACCTGGGCGGAAAGCACAGCGGAAATGGAATTTTTGAACGCTCCGTAGGTATGATAGAGCGTCTCAAACGCATTCTTCCGAAGCACGCGGTCGGAAGATTCCATGTAGGAAATATAGGTTCCCTGAGACAGAGGATGCAGATTGCCCTCTGCGTCGGCAACATCCGGGAATGTCAAATCGGCATCGGTCAGCATCCCATAGATCGTATCGGGCGCATTTGCCATTTCACCCGCTGCAGCCAGCAGCTTTTCCTCCGCGGGAGTCAGAACATGGGCACGGCGGCGGCGAATGTCGTTCAGATAACGGCGGTAACGCTCCAGTTCCGGACACTCGGCGTAAAAGCGCTCCATCGTTTCATCTGAAATTGCCATAATCTCCGGCGTTGCAAATGAGGAAGCCGAGCTCAATTCCACATAAGCACTCATCACACTTGCCGCCATTGCCTGATACTTGGAGACCCGAGCGTCCTCATCGCTGCGGCGCATAGCGTAATTGCCGAGCGCATCGGCAAGAACCGCGACCTCCTCTTCCATTTTCAGAAAAGAAAGCAGCGTCTTTGCATCCTGACCGAGCTTGCCGACATAGCCTGCATAGGCGGGAACATAAGCCTTTGCTTTATTCAGGTCCTCTTCCCAAAGCTCGTCCGTTGCATAAATGTCATGGATCGCCCACTTGTCCTGCTCACGAATCTCGGAGCGTTCCGGAATTTTTTTCATTTCAGCCATAGTTCATTACCTCCGAACAAAAACTTGATTATATGATACCACAGCTTTCTTTTTTTCTCAACAAAAAATCAACGGATACAAAAAAGCTTTTGCTTCGCATAATTTCCCGCAAGCAGCAGATACTACAAGCGCAAATAAAAAACCAGGAGGACGTATATGAAGCGCTTTATTGTTTATTGCGCGGCACTTGTTACGATTGCCGCCCTTTTGACCGGCTGCACCGGTTCCGGAAACGTATCCAAGAATACAGACGGTATGATCGAGAGCAGCACCTCTCGTCCTACGACTGCAAGTACGGCTCCCGCAACCACAAAGGAATCGACTGCAACCGAAAGCGAAAGCGGCATTTTGGAAAGCAGCAGAGAAACCGAAGAGAGCGGCCCCTCTGCACGCGGCAAGCGGGGCGGCAACGTATTTTAATACTCATTCTTGATTAAAAAGCTTAATCAAGAATCAGTATTACAACCATCTGCATAAAAAAGCAGGAACGGAAGTCCTCCGTCCCTGCTTTTTTCATCAATTGGATTACACCGGAATCAACAGCAATGTGCCCTCCGGCACCGTTTCCTCCTCCAACTGGTTGGCAGAGAGGATTTCCTGCACCGGCGTATGGAATTGTTTTGCAATCTCCCAAACGGAATCCGCCGCATCCGTTCGGCGAAGAATGACAGCGGGCTTATGGTCGTTTTTCTCCTCAAACGGTTCAATTTTTCCCCCGCAAACCGCTTTGAATTGCTGCTTTGCCGTACAGTCCACCGTAATATCCAAGGGTACTCGAAGCGTCAGTTGTTGACGGCTTGCGCTGCAATACAGATCGCCCTCCGTCACCTCGGATACCTCACAGGCGGCCGACTCTGCAAGCTCCGTCGACAGCTTTGCCGTCGGATGAAGTGTTTTTCCCTGCAAGTTCCCCTCACTGTCATAATACAAAACATTGCAGCTCATCGGGATTGCCAGCTCCATCTGCATTCCGTTTCGTTTCTTTTCAATCTCATCGCGGTAAAGCCATGCATCCACGATGCCGTCTGCCTCCTGCTCGCCTTCATAGGTTGCTGTTTCCCGGTAGGTCTGCCGATCCAGCAGGCCGTCCATTTCCCATTCTTCCCACTGCGGTGTCAGTTCCGCATCGGTACAATACGCGTCACTGATCGTGTTTACGTTCCGGATCCCCATGGTAAGGCATTGTGCAAGCAGTCCGGCGCTTAACAGCAATCTGCGGCTTTCAAACTGGCTGTCCGGTTCGGTTTCCACAGAAGTAAGCGTAAGAAACGTCTGTAAGTCGCCCTCATCAAGCTCCCTTTCCATCTCCGCGTACTGCGAAAACGGCACATTCCACTGCCATGTGCAGAGTTTTTGCTCGGTGTCCTCATAGAGCGCATGCACCAGAAGCTCTCCCTTAAACACCGCCTTGCTTCCAACCATCCGCTGCTCGGTAATCTTCGGACGGTATAAGCACTTCAGCAGTCTGGTAATCGAGTTCTTTCCTTCCGGAAGATCCAGTTCCTCATTGACCGAAAAGCTGCGGTCGCCGACGCCCATCGGCAAGCGCATCGGTATTTCACGCCGCTGAAGCTGCAACGTTTTTGCAGGCTCGGATATATGATACTGCGTTTGAATTCGAGGCGAAAAAACCTGCACCGTGCAGGCAATTCCAACACGAATCAGCACTTTCCGCGAATTCAACAGCCGTGCATCCACACTTTTCAGAATGCATCGGCACTGCATATAGCAGTCATTCTCCTGCTGAGGAAAATCCCGGCGAACCGAAAACGGAATCTCCGTCTTTACGCAATACGGTGTGCCGCCTTCATCCACACATATTGCACCGACCGGCACGCTTCCGGTCACCTGCGCGCTGTCTGCACTGCATTCCTCCGAACGCACGAGCAGCGTGCCGAAAGCATCTACCACCCGGTCGGCATCGGGAATACTATCCGGTATCACGACATCCGCCGTTTGCTCCTGTGTAACCGTATCGCAAAGGATACGGCAAAGATATTCCTGTTTTTGTTCCTGAAAAACAAGCTCCATGGCCCTCACTCCTTGTTCGTTCTACGCAATATATACGCGCAGTCGGACAACTTTATTCCGAAGATTCCTCCAC
>JAEDKB010000115.1 GCA_016296045.1 Oscillospiraceae bacterium | reverse complement strand
AATAAGAACGAGGTTTTGCAGAAGTTGGAGCTGCTTCTGCGTGACAAAGCATTTTATGACCAAACGATCCGCAACGCATGGGAGTGCGGGCGAAGATATCACAATAAGGAAACCATGCAGCAAATGCTGATGGAGGACTTACATCGGATGGTCAAGACAGACCAACGGGAGAACTTATGAGAGTATTATGGCTGTGCAATATGCCATTGCCGGAAGCCGCCGCGGCAATGGGCATTTCCAATGGGACGGGCGGCGGCTGGCTTTCGGCGGAGTTTGACCAACTGCGGCGCGAGGAAAATATTGAGCTTGCCGCCTGCTTTCCTCTGCGGCATACAAAAAAGATCCAAAAGGTTACGGTGAACGGTTCGGCGCATTATGCCGTGCCGCGCAAGGTACATAGTTTTTTCCGATATGACGCCTCGATGGAGCCCTTCTTCCGCCAAATCGTGGAGGAAGTCCGGCCGGATATCATTCATATTCACGGCACGGAAAACACGCCCGCATGGGCGCTGATGAAAGCCTGCCCGGAACAGACCTATGTGGTATCGCTGCAGGGGATTATTTCGATGATCGCTGTGCACAATCACGGAGCGCTGCCCTACAAGTGGCAAAAAAGCCGGACACTGATGGACTATATCTCCAAAAGCTCCCCGCTGGCCCGTGCGAAGATGTACCGGCTTGGCGGGCAATATGAGCAAAAGGTGATCGCCCGTGCGGACTATCTAATGGGCCGTACGGACTGGGACAGGCTTTGCTCCGAGGAACTTGGATCTAAGGGCAGCTATGTTTATTCGCCAGAGATCCTTCGTGAGCCATTTTATCATGCGGAATGGTCTTTGGAGACCTGTACACTGTACCGGATTTTCTCCAGTGCCGCGTCCACTTCGATCAAGGGTGCGCATTTTCTTTTGGAGGCAGTTGCGCAGCTTAAGGGCAAATACCCGGATATTACCGTCTGCTTTGCCGGTTCTGCGCCGTGCAGCGGCGGCTGGAAGCGTCGGCTGCGCTGTACAGGGTATGAAAAATACATTCGTTCTCTCATTAAAAAATTGGATTTAAAGGAAAATGTCTGTTTTTTAGGCAGCCTTTCCGCCGAGAAAATGGCGGAGGAAATGACAAAGGCACATGTCTATGTGCATCCTTCGGCAATAGATAATTCCCCCAATGCTTTGGCGGAGGCGATGATGGTGGGAACGCCGTGCGTTGCCTCTTATGTCGGCGGAATACCAAGCATGATAGACAACGAGAAGGAAGGGCTCCTCTACCAATACGATGCGCCATACTGGCTTGCCCATCAGATCAGCCGCATTTTTGACGACAAAGAACTTGCAAAGCGGCTTTCTGCCAATGCGCGCTGCCGCGCCGCCGACGACCACGACAAAAAGAATGCGCAGATCACAAAAGAGCTTTATGAAACAATCATGCGGAAGAAAACAGTATGACGATTTATATCATTGCGGCGCTGCTGCCTGCCATATTGGATATTGCCTTTGATAACAAGTATCTCGGCCGCGATATTTCGGCAAGTGTGCGAAGGAAAAAGCTTCTCCCTTATATCGTGGTCGCGTCGATGCCAATGTTCATCATACTGGGCCTTCGCGGTTACCGCGTCGGGACGGATACGATACAGTATATAACGCATCTCAGAAGAATTTCCGAGATGACGTTTTCCGAGGCATGGGATTATTCTGATAACGAGCCTGGACTGTATGTGCTGATGTACCTTTGCTCACGCATCAGTACGGATCCGACATTCTTTCTCTGCGTCTATGCGCTCATCACTACCTTTTCCTTTATTCGATTTGTCGAAAAGAACGGTGATGGAGAGCTTCTGACGATCTTTTTCCATGTGACGCTTGGCTCCTTCCTGTTTATCGTGACCGGTATGCGGCAGGGACTCGCGATTGCATTTTGCCTGCTTGCCGTCGACTACTCGAGAAAGCGAAAGCTTCTTCCGTTCTTGCTTTTGATGCTGCCAGCGTTTTTGACGCACCGTTCTTCGATCATGTTTTTGATCGTCTATTTCATTGCGCACCGAAAGCTGTCCTTCTCAAATTTCTTTTTCCTGGCGTTGGCAGCAACGGTCTTTATCGCCTTTCTCGACGTGTTTCAGAGCTGGTTCAACTCAGCACTGGATTACAACTATGACATTGAGGAGACCGGTAACGGCGGAATCTTCTTGATGATAGTCCTTTTGATGAATGCACTATCCTTGATGCTGAGCAGACAGGTCCTCGAGGAAAGACCGGATGCGCTGGTGCTGTATAATGTGAGTCTGATTGCAGCCGTTCTCTGGATCGCACGTTTGTTTACAAGAACTGCGGAACGGCCTTCCTATTATTTTCTTCCTGCGACATTTGCTGTTACGGCAATCGCGCTGAAAAAGATCAGCGATCCGCGCAAACGGCTGATACTGAAAGTGCTTGTCATGCTGCTCTCTGTTCTGCTTCTGGTTTACCGTCTTCGGAGTGCGCCTTCTTTGTCACCATTTCATTTCTATTGGGAATAGGAGATCACGGGGATGCAACTGTATCTGGAAAAATGCAACACCTATGAATACGCTGCTGTCGAAAAACACATTTCGACTATCTTGTCTGTGCGGTTTCCCGGGATATCTGACTTTTCCGGAAAACGTGTTTTTATAAAAGTGAACGGCCTGACGAAAGCAACGGCAGAGCAGGCGATGACGACCCACCCAACGCTGGTCGCTGCCGCGGCAAAGTGGTTTATCCTGCGCGGGGCAGAGGTGCGGATCGGCGATAATCCTGCCGGCGTACATGATGAGGCATGGCTACGCGCTGTGTACCGGGCCGCCGGTTATGAAGAGGCAGCGCAAAAGACAGGTGCGGAGCTGACTTTTGACCGAGAGGTTATCGAGCGAAGCTGCGACGGAGAGTGCTGTAAGACGTTCCGCATGTGCAATATGGCCCTTGACCGCGATATCTTTATCAATATTGCCAAGCTGAAAACGCACGAATACACCCGTTATACCGGCTGCGTGAAAAACCTCTACGGAACCCTGCCGGCAGAGCAGCGCAGCGCGTTGCACGCACAGTTTAAGGAGGTCAACGACTTTTCCAACATGCTGGTCGATCTCTATCAATGCATTGCACCGACGCTTTCCATCTTGGATGCGGTTGTGGGAATGGAGGGCTCCGGACCTTCCGCCGGTGAGCCTCGCGAGATCGGCGCGATCATTGCCTCGGAAAACGCGCACGATGTTGACTATGTTGGCGCGAAGCTGATCGGCATGCGGCCGGAAGAAGTAAAAACACTGGAGAATGCCATCCGGCGAGGACTTGTTACCATGCAGGAGGACGCCGCTCTTGCGGAAAAGATTGCGCAGCTGTCGGTCAAAAACTTCAAAATGCCTGCGAACTCCGCGAATAGCCTCTCCAACCGCCTGCCAAAACCCGTTTACCGTTTTTTGAGCAGGCACATGAAAAAATACCCGCAGTTTGATAAAAAGAAATGCGTTTCCTGTGGAATCTGTGTAAAGAACTGTCCGCAGGGTGCGCTTCGCCTTGATGGCAAGCCGGTATTTGACCAGTCGAAATGTATCTGCTGCTATTGCTGTCAGGAGATGTGCCCCAAAAAGGCGATTGATCTGAAGGATACCTTTGTTACCCGTGCGCTGACAACTGCGAAGCGGATTTACAGAAAAATCAGGTGATGCCAATGAAATTGATTTTTATTTCCAACACGTTTGGACACTATCAGATTCCGCTGTGTCAAAGATGGAATGAACTGTGCGACTTTCACTTTATCACAACCAAGCCGATGTCCGAGGCAACGAAGAAGCTGGGCTTCACCGACTGGTCGGAAATATACCCTTATGTGATCAACGCCTGGGAAAGTGACGCCGCAAGACAGCACGCCATCGAGCTTTGCACACAGGCGGATGTTGTTGTCGCGGGAGCCTGTGAAGAATACTACCTTGCACCGAGGCTGAAGGAAAACAAACTGACCTTCCGTTTTACGGAACGTATTTTCAAAAAAGGTAAAAAGTCGCTGCTGAAACCGAAGAATTTTTCCGCAATTTACCGGCAGCATACCGCAAACCGGAAAAAGAACTATTATATTCTCTGTACCGGTGCGGATGCCGCGTCTGACTTTCGGTTTGTTGGGATGCCAAAGGAAAAGCTTCTCCGTTGGGGCTATTTTCCCGAAGTGCCTGAGCTGGATATGGAGCAGGTGTTGAAGCAGCGCGGTGACGACGTGATTCAAATTGTCTGGGTCGGAAGGCTCGTGGAGCTGAAGCATCCTGACAGAGCGCTTTCCGCTGCAAAGTACCTGAAAGATAACGGCGTGCGCTTTGAGATGAAGCTGATCGGTATGGGTCCGCTTGAAGAAAAGCTGCGTATGCAGATCAAAGACAATCACATAGAGGACTGCGTGTTTCTGACCGGAAGCATGCCTTCAGAAAAGGTGCGCGAAATGATGCGCGCTTCCCATATTTTCCTTTTGAACAGCGATAAGCGTGAGGGATGGGGAGCGGTTGTCAGTGAGGCGATGGGCAGCGGTTGTGCCGCGGTGATCTCCGATGAAGCCGGAGCGGCAAGGGTGCTGATCCGCAACGGAGAAAATGGTGTCTTCTATCCCTGCAATGATGAAAAAGCGCTGCAAGAGGCGCTTTATCGGGTTGCAAGCGATAAAGCTTTCCGTGAACGGATATCGCGTAACGCATATACCCTGATGCGTGAAGTATGGAACGGGACAACGGCTGCGGAGCGGCTGTGCCGGTTCAGTGAGAAGCTGCTTGCCGGAGCACTGCCGGAGCAGCCGACGAATGGACCGATGAGCCCTGCCTGCGAGGCGCAGAGATGAAGCTGAGCGTGATCGTTCCGGTCTATCGTGCCGAAGAGACGTTAAGACGCTGTGTGGAAAGCATTTTGCGGCAGACCGTTTCCGATTTGGAGATCCTTTTGGTCGAGGACGGCTCGCCGGATGGCAGTGGCGCCCTTTGTGATGAGCTTGCCAAAGCAGATCCGCGTATCCGTGTATTCCATAAGCCCAACGGCGGCGCTGCCTCCGCGAGAAATCTCGGGATTGACCATGCCCGTGGTGAGTATATCGGCTTTGTTGACAGCGATGATTATATTGCGCCGGAAATGTATGAAACGCTCATGTCCGTAATGGAGCGTGAAAACTTACCTATGTTGGACAGCGGCAGGTGCAATGTGATTGAAGAACATATAACGGAGCCGCCCTTTACGAACCGGCTGACACGGAAATCTTCAGAAGAAGCCATCGGCGGACTGCTGGACTGGACGGGGAATTGCTCGCTGTGCACACGCCTGTTTCGCGCGGAGGTCTTTTCGGACGGTATGCGTATCCCCGAAGGCAGAAGGGTAGAGGATTTTTATTTCTGTATTCTGCTGTTTGATAAGTTTGGCGGAGATGCTGCCCTCGATCATAGCTTCTATTATGTTGTCAACAATACCGGCAGCGTCACACGCAGCGGCGGCGGAAGCATTTTTTTGGACGCACTGTATTATGCGGATCGCTCCAAAGCACTGATCGAAGAAAAGTACCCCGCGCTTGCACCTAAAGAGGCTTTTTTCCGCTTTTACTGTATTGGCCAGCTTTTCCTCAATGCAAAAAAGGAGGAGTACAGTACCTACCGAGCAGAGTTCAAGCGTTACGCGGCGTTTTTGCGTGGAAACATTCCGTCATTCCTGAAAAACAAACGGCTTTCAAATCAAGTATAAAACGCCTTATTTTGGCGA
>JAEDKB010000114.1 GCA_016296045.1 Oscillospiraceae bacterium | reverse complement strand
ACGCCGACGAGTGTGAGTTGCTTGTCTTTGGAGCCTTTCTCAACAGTCCATCAGACTGTCGAAAACAATCTTTTTCCGGTTTTCAGCGTTCCCAGTTGTGCCAGACGTTCTGGACATCGTCATCATCTTCAAAGATGTCGAGCATCTTTTCCATGTTGGCGATGTCATCGGGGTTGTCCAGCTTCTTATACTCAGCGGGAACCATTTCGATCTGCGCGGAAGCAAAAGAATAGCCCTTTTTGCCCATTGCTTCTGCAACGGCGTTGAAATCGTCGGGATCGGTGTAGATGGTGAAGCAGCCATCCTCCGCCTCAAAATCATCCGCGCCGCAATCCATGGCGTCCATCATTACGTCGTCTTCCTCGTAGTCCTCGTCTTCGTTGTCAATCACGAGAACACCCTTTTTGCTGAAATTCCAACTGACACAGCCGGACGCGCCCATTTTTCCGCCGTACTTATCAAAATGATGGCGGACATTGCCTGCGGTACGGTTGCGGCTGTCGGTCATGGTCTCGACAATGACCGCGATGCCGCTGGGGCCGTAGCCTTCATAGGTGATGGCTTCGTAGGCATCGCCGCTGCCGGCAGAGGCTGCCTTATCAAGCACGCGCTTGATGTTGTCATTGGGCATATTGGCTGCCTTGGCCTTGGTGATGACCGTTGCCAGGCGGGAGTTATAGTTGGGATCGGTAGAGCCGCCGCCCTCTTTGACCGCGACGTACATTTCCTTTGCAATTTTCGTAAAAGCAGCCGCACGTTTTGCGTCCTGTGCGCCCTTTGTTTTCTGAATGTTATGCCATTTGGAATGACCCGACATGGTAGTTCTTCCCTTCTATTGTAAAATATCATCCTGTATTTTAGCACATACCGAACCGAAAAACAACCACATTATGCGAATTTTATGCAATCTGTGTGCACTTTGGACTCCAAAACCTCAATTTTGGGAAATGCGCTGCGCAGTCTGGCGGCAAGAGAGGCACAGACGGGATTTTCCGTCTCAAAATGCCCTGCGTCTACCAAAGTCACGCCGAGGTCGCGTGCGTCGTTGAACGCATTGTATTTCACGTCGGCGGTAACAAAAGCATCGCAGCCCAGCTCAGCAACACGGCAAAGCTCGCCGGAGCAGCTTCCCCCGCCGACGGCAACCCGTGAAATCTGCTTGCCGCCATCGACCCAGCGCACGCCCTCACAGGCAAGCGATTTTTTGACGAATTCAGCAAACGCTGCCGGCTTACAGGGTGCGATTCTCCCGCCGCGCAGAAGTCCGTAGCTTCTTCCCTGCTCGTCCGTCCCGACGGGGTCGATGACTTCGATCTCCGTCAGTCCGAGCTTTTCGGCAAGGCAGTCGTTCACACCGTCCGGCGCAAAATCCAAGTTCGTATGCGCGTTGACGGCAGAGATCCCGTTTTCAATCAAAAAGAGCAGATTCCTGCCCTCCTGCGTCTGATCGTTGACCGCTTTCAACTCCCAGAGGCACGGATGATGCGTCACAAGAAGCTGGCAGCCGCACACTTTTGCCTCCTCGCAGACGGCACGGAAAGGGTCAAGCGCAACCAAAACACGCTTTACCTCGCGGTCGGAGCGTCCGCAGAGCAGTCCGACATGATCCCACTCCTCCGCCATATATTCAGGCGCCAGGGTCTTGATGTAATCATAAATGTTCTGAACAGTCGTCATAATTGTCTCTCCATTTCTTCGATCTCGCGCAGCGCCGTCTCATAATAGCTGCAGCGCGCAAGGTCGGCGGGATCACCGGATTTTCGGATGCCCTCGACGGTCAACGTAAGAGCACGCTTGATTCTTTCGACATAACGAGGCAAAAGCCGGTCGCCGCTGTGCAAAAGCGGCTCGGAAAGATATTGCTGTCCCGGTGTCAGCGCTGCGGCGTTTCCGAAACGTGCGCAGATCACATAATAGAGAAAGCCGCCGTCCTCCACCAGTTTTTCTTTTTCGATGCCGAAGCCCATCTGCGCAAGCTTTCTGCGCAGGTCATTGCCCGATGACTGCGGTTGCAGAATCAGCAGATATTTTTCGTTTTTCAGCCACGGAGCATGCTCCAAAATCTGCGCGATCAGGTCGCCGCCCATTCCGGCGCAGACAATCGTATCGACCTCGTCCGGCAAGATTGCGTCGAGTCCGTCCGCAAGGGAAAATCGCATTTTCTCCGCCGTGCCGAAGCGCTGCGCGTTCTCCATTGCGCGGTGGATCGGTGCCTTCCGCAGATCGCAGGCGTGAACCGACTGCGCCTGGCCGCTCAAAAGCAGGTGGATTCCAAGATAGCCGTGATCGCAGCCGATATCCGCCACACGCGCTCCCTGCGGCACCAGCTCCGCACAGCATCGTAAACGCTTGCAAATCGGTAATTTCATATATTCTCCATTACAAAAAAGGGAGGCGCTGCCTCCCTTTTCTTATTTGTTTTCCTCGTTTGCTTCGCTTGCTTCGATGAAGCGATTGACCTGCGCAAGGAATGCATCGGCATCTACGCCGTGAACCATGCAGGCTTCTTCCACCGTCTCGCCGCGGGAAGAGGGACAGCCGAGGCAGTGCATCCCGATTGCCATGAACAGCGGAGCAGTCTGCGGAGCGATATCCAGAACATCACCGATAATGGTGGTTTTTTCGATTTTTACAGCCATTGATATGACCTCCTGTATTGATATGAACATATTATAACCAACCATCCGTCAAAAATCAACCGCAATCCGGCCGAATCCGACACTTGATTTTCTTTTTTCGGGTGCTATGATGATAACGTAGGAAGTGATAGCATGTTTGATTATTTAATTACCGGCGGTATGCTGATTGACGGCAGCGGCGCTGCGCCCGTTTTTTCCGATTTGGCGATACAGGGAAATAAAATCGCCGCAGTCGGGAAAAACTTGGGGCAGGCAGAAAATACGATTGACGCAAGCGGCTTCTGCGTTACGCCGGGCTTTATTGACATCCATCGTCACGGTGATGCGGCTGCGTTTCGTCCCGATTACGGAAAAGCAGAGCTGCGGCAGGGTCTGACGACGGTTCTCAACGGTGCGTGCGGCGTATCGCTGGTTCCCTTCGGAGACACCCATCGGGAGGAGCTGCTGCGCTATCTGGAGCCAATCACAGGCAGGATCGATCCTCAGGTTCCGACGGCTTCTCTGGCAGAATATTTTGCGGCTTTGCAAAAGGTACGCCTGCCGCTGAATGTCGGCATGATGCTCGGAAACGGCACGATCCGTGCCGACCTGTTCGGCTACGCAGAGCAGGAGCCTTCGGATTTTTCCGTCCTTCACCGTCAGTTGGAGCGTGGGCTGTCCGACGGCGCTTTTGCCGTTTCGCTCGGTCTGGGCTATGCGCCGGAATGCTTTTATACCACGGACGCTTTGATTCGGGCGTTGGAGCCTCTGCGCGGCGGCGATGTTCCGATCACCGTCCATATGCGGCACGAGGGCGACGGTGTCTGCAAAAGCGTTGAAGAAATGATTGCGGTTGCAAAAGCGCTGCGCTGTCCCATGCATATCAGCCACCTGAAAGCCATGGGAAAACGCAACTGGGGCACAAAGATTCCCCGCGCATTGGAGCTGATGGAGCAAGCGCGGCAGGAGGGCGTGGATATTTCCTGCGATGTCTATCCGTATGACGCCGGCTCAACGCAGCTTCTGCATTTGCTCCCGCCGGATTTCCTGACCGGCGGCGTCGATGCCATTTGCGAGCGTCTGCGGCAGAAGGAGCAGCGCGAAAAGCTGCGTGATGCGATATGCAGCCGGCGTGACTTCGACAACATCGCACAGATGGTCGGCTGGGAGAATATCATGCTTTCGGCACTCAATCTGCCGGAGTATCAGCATCTGATCGGAAAGACCGTCGCGCAGGCGGCACAGGAGCTGAAGCTGGATCCGGTAGACTGTCTGTGCAAGCTCCTTGCCGACGAGCGCTGCGCAGTCACGATGATCGACCGAATGGCCTGTGAGGAGGACATCTGCGCCATTTTGCGCGATCCTTATGCCTCGGTCATCTCCGACTCCACCTATCCCACCGCCGGCATGCCCCATCCGCGTGTTTACGGCACGTTTGTCCGCCTGTTCGAGCGATTTGTCCTGCAAAAAAAGGCGATCACTCTGCCGGAAGCCGTACGGAAGGTCACCTCTCTTCCGGCGCAGTCCATGCGCATTGCAAACAAAGGGCTCTTGCGCGTCGGGAAGGATGCGGACATCAATATCTTTAAGCCGGAGGCGCTCCATGAGCGCGCAACCTACCTTGCGCCGAAGCAGGAAAGTGAGGGCTTGGACACCGTTTTTGTCGGAGGCATACCGATCATTCGGAACGGAAACCGGAGCGAAATCTGCAACGGAAGCGTCATAAAAAAATAATCATCCAGCATAAAAAAATTTCAGGCAAATCTGCCTGAAATTTTTTTAAAATCCGCAGGATATTTCTGGGAATTTGGGTTGACTTTAAGGGGGCACCATACTAAAATTAAGATTGTTGAATTTTGTCGAATTTTCAATTTTTTGATTCCTTTCGGCCTTTGGCTGTGAAATAAAAACGCATCTGGAGAGAGTATGGAAATGGAAAGAGGTCGCAGACGCGACATTGACGATATCGCTCGGCGCAGGGAAAATCGCGCCGCAAACACAGGCCGTCCGGCCGCGTCCCGCCGTCCGGGAGCCGCCGACAGACGCCCTGTTGAAAACCGCAGACGGGCAGATGCCGGTCGCTACGAAAGAACCTCCCGCGCAAGCCGCGAGCAGACAAGCGAGCGCCGCTATGAGAGAACCTCCCGCACAGGCCGCGAGCAGACAAGCGAGCGCCGCTATGAGAGAACCTCCCGTACAAGCCGCGAACAGGCAAAGACCGGTCGTTACGAAAAAAGCGGCTCCGTCAGCAGACTGCCTGCCGAAAATCAGGAAACCGCCGATCGCGCAAAGGCCGTACGCAGCGGACGGAAAAAGAAGTCCAAGCGGACTTTTTTGCCCCTTTTGCTGTTCATTGTCGGACTTGTTGTGCTCGGTGTGCTTGTGTTTGCGCTTATGAGCCTTCTTTTCGGAAGCGGTGAAGCGCCGCACAACGAAACCCGTGACGGAGTTGCCTATCTGGAATCTCTGGAGGCAAAGGATCCCGCCGCAATCGACGAAACGCTTGCCGCCATCCGCAAGAAGCGAATGGAAGTGGAGCGCGACATCATCATGCAAAAGCTGACCGATGACGAAAATGACGTCTGGTCGATGTTCCATGATTATGTGATTCTGGGCGACTCGCGTGCCGTCGGCTTCTATTACTATGATTTTTTGGAAAAGAACCGCGTTCTTGCAGACGGCGGCGATACCATCCGAAAAATCGAGACCCATATGGACGAAATCAAAGCGCTGAATCCGTCCTATATTTTCCTCTGCTACGGTCTGAATGACGTCAGCATCGGCTATTGGTCAACGCCGGAGGAATACACGGCGGAATTCATGCAAATCTGCGCCACATTGAAAGAGGAAGTCCCCGGCGCAAAAATCATTGTAAGCTCTATCCTGCCTGCGCGTGATCCCGCGTTTGATATCTCCTCGCGCTGGCGCGAGATCCCGACCTACAGCGATATGCTTCAGGATGCCTGTGAGGAAAACGACATTCTTTTCGTAGATAACAGTCAGACCGCCGAGGATCATGCCGATCTTTGGGATATCGACGGCATCCATGTCCGCAGAGAATTCTACAGCTATTGGGCGCGCAACCTGATCGTTGCGGTCATTGAGGACGAGACCTATGAATAAATC
>JAEDKB010000113.1 GCA_016296045.1 Oscillospiraceae bacterium | reverse complement strand
CATATTGATTTACTTTGCAGCCCAGGGTATAACAGTGAAATTTCATTGAAGCTCTCCAAAATAACAACAAAAATCCTTTGCACGGACAAACCGTATCATACTTCGGTTCCATTTTATCAGTTCTTCCTCAAAAAGTACAGTCCGACTTTCATCGCTGCGCCGTCGTTCTTTTCTTCCGCAAAGAATTTCCCTCTTTGGAATGTATAAAACCGCCCCCCTGCCTCATACGCTTGTACTGCGATGAAGCGGAGGGGATTTGAATGAGCAAACGAATTTTTGCAATCGTACTTTCTCTGGCATTGGTATGCAGCTTTCTGCCGTCGGCAGGAGCAGAGGGTCTTGACATACCCGCACCGTCAGCCATCCTGATGGATGCGGCAACGGGAACGATCCTGTTTGAAAAAAACGCCGATGAACGTCTGCCGCCCGCCTCGGTCACAAAGGTCATGACGCTGCTTCTGGTGATGGAAGCACTTGACAGCGGTCGGATCGGCTGGGATGACACGGTCATTGCCTCGGAAAACGCCGCAGCGAAGGGCGGAAGTCAGGTCTATCTTGAGGTCGGCGAGCAGATGAGCATGGACGAAATGCTCAAATCCGTTGTTGTCAGCTCGGCAAATGACTGCGCGACCGCTCTGGCAGAGCATATCGCAGGCAGCGAAGCGGCGTTTGTGGAAATGATGAACGCACGCGCACAGGAGCTTGGTCTGACGGACACACATTATGTAAACTGCACCGGTCTGGACGACGAGCCGAACGCCGCAGAACATCTGACCACGGCACACGACATCGCAGTGATCTCACGCGAGCTGCTGCGTCATGATGAGATTCGGAAATACACAACCATCTGGATGGACACGGTGCGCGACGGTAAATTCGGCCTTTCCAACACCAACAAGCTTGTTCGGTTTTACGAGGGCACGACCGGTCTGAAAACCGGCTACACCTCTGCCGCCGGTCACTGTATTTCCGCAAGCGCAAAGCGTGACGGCATTGAGCTGATCGCGGTCGTGCTGAATTGCAGCAGCTCCACCGACCGTTTCCAGTCCGCCAAGGCGCTGCTGGATTACGGCTTTGCGAACTATGCGCTTGTAAACGCTGAGCCGGATGAGCCGCTGAAGCCGCTCCATGTTGTTCTGGGCACGCAGGACACCCTGACGCCTGTTTTGCAGGAGACGGCTCCGATCCTGATTGAAAAGGGCGAACAATCGAAAATTGTGAAAACGGTTTCCGTCTGCGAGGAGATTGCAGCTCCGGTCACCGCCGGACAGCAGCTCGGAACGCTGACGCTGTCAGCCGGAGAACGGGTGCTTGCGGAAATTCCGATCATCGCACCGGAGACGGTAGAACGGTTGACGCTGTGGGAGCTGACGCTGCGGCTTCTGAGAACCGCCTGCATGAGCGGCTGACAGACAGCAAAACTGCATCCCTGCAGAGAAAGATCTGCAGGGATGCAGTTTTCATGCCGGCAAAGAAGCCTTCAAATCGTCAAAAGAGTCAATCTGTTTTGGATGACTGCATTCGTTGCAGTGATCCGTAAAACCATCCTTACCTTTTCTTCTCATTTTTGTCATTCTGAGGAACGAAGTGACGAAGAATCCTTTCTCTATCGATAGTGCAAAGATCCTTCGCTCTCGCTCAGGAGGACATGGGAAGAAACCCTTTTTCGGCATCGACACATATGCTCTCTCCTTTTGTCATTCTGAGGAACGAAGTGACGAAGAATCTTTTCGCTAACGAAGGTGCGTAGATCCTTCGCTCTCGCTCAGGAGGACATGCCAAAAACATATGTGCAGTGTTTTTGGATTAAAGCTTCAACAGCTGTGCCGTTCGCTTCATGACAGCGCTGTATTCTTCCCCGAGGCGGCGGCGCATTTCGAGAAATTCTCGATAGCCGACGGAAAGTCCGTGGATGTCGCTGCCCAGCGCCACAACACGCGGATCCCCTATATATGCTGCGGAACGCCTGCGCGTACGCAGACGGCAGAAGGATTCGGCATTGATTTGCGCAAGGAAGCCCAGCTCCATCAGAAAATCGATGATCTGAGAGGAATAACGGTCAATGTGCGCAAGCACGACCGTCAGCTTTCGATCATAGAGCAGTCCTTCCAGTGTGCTTTCATAGGCTCTGACGGAAAAATCCGCAGGCAGCTCCAAAAGCAGCACATTCGTTCCTTCCACGCAGAGTTTTTCCAGATGTTCCATATTGTGCAAGCCACGGCACAAATGTGTCTCCGATCCGATCAGCAGACGCGGCGCTTTTTCGGGAATTTTTTGCCTTAAAAGCGCTGCCGTTTCTTCTCTTCGCGCAAGAAATGCCTCGGGCGATTCCAGATGTGGGTAAAAATGGGGCGTAGCAATCAAAACATCGATGCCCGCCTGCGAGGCAAGCGCTACCTGCTTGACCGATACTTCAAGATTTGCACTGCCATGATCCGCTCCCGGCAGGATATGGGCGTGAAAATCTATGTTCATAGGTTCCACCTCACTTCTGCTTGCCGACGGGACTCTCTCCGTAATACTTATATCTGTCGTAGCGGAAATACTTATTATAACGATAGCTGTAATGCGCCTCCGCCTTATTATCCGGATCGTTCAGAATAATGCCGACGATATCGCCGTGCATCTCTTCAATCTGCCCAAACGCATCCTTCAGATCCTGAATATGATTCTTTCCGCTCTGAACAACAAAAATATAACCCGTGATCTTATCGGAAATGACGCTGGCATCGGTGACGATATTGACCGGCGGCGTATCAATGATGACATAGTCAAAATACTGACGGACATAGTCCAATAACATATCCAACTGCTTTGAGCCGAGCAGCTCTGCCGGATTGGGCGGTATCTGACCGGCAGTCAGGACGGACAGCCCTTCCGTATCCGTGGCGCGCAGCTTGATCTCCGTTGTCAATCCGGCGAGGATTTCGCTCAGACCGTTCTTGCACTCCAGACCGAAATAACGATGGACAGAGGGCTTACGCATATCGGCATCGATCAGCAGAACACGCTGCTCCGCCATGGCGATGGAAACCGCGAGACTGACCGCATTCGTGCTTTTGCCGTCCGAAGCAAGAGAGCTGGTCACGGCAAATACCGGACATTTTTCGCCCTTGCCCGTAAAAATCAGCTTGGTTCGGATGGAGTTATAGGCTTCCTTGATCGCAAAGGGGCTGCCGTAATTCAGGCGGGGACGTTCCGCCGAAGTCGTAGCCGATTTTTTGTTGGTTTTAAAACGAAACAGTCCCATGGCTTACCTCCTTGAACTTTTCTTTTTCAGCTTTGCCATGGAATTGGCTTTCATGCTGGGAACGCTGCCCAAAACCGGAACATTAAACGCTTTTTCCAGATCTTCTTCACGCCAGACCGTTGTATCCAGAACGGCAACCAGAATGAACAAGGAACAGGACAAAACCAGTCCGAGAATCAAGCCGATCGTCAGATTCGCGCTCAAATCCGGAGAAATTGGATTTCTGGGAACATCCGCAGTCTCAATACTGTAGAGAATTCCGCCGACGGGGAACTGTCCCAGCACCTGCGGAGCGACCTCGGAAAGTACGTTCGCAACCCTTGCCGCACGCTGCGGATCGCTGTCAACGACCGAAACATTGATTACCATAGTGCCTTTCTGCACAGTTGCGGTAATCATGCTTTTTACCTTTGACGCGGAAACCTCACCGTTCAGCTTCTCGCTGACGGCTTTCGCCACGGGCTGGCTGGTCAGCAGAACCTTATAGGTGTTTGCAATGTTCGCATCGGCGACCAACTCGTTATTTGTAACCTCCGCAGAACTGTCACGTCCGTTGGAGTTGACCCCCATAGAAAAGCTCGTCTCATACATCGGCGTAACGAGAAACTCCGTATAAGCATAAGCGCCGGCAACAAAAACAATCGTAATCAGAACAATCCAGATAAAATATCGTTTCAGGCTCCAAAAGATATCCTGTAACGTTATTTCTACACGATTCAAGGAAACATTCCTCCCTTCAAAAAAAGACGTACAATAATTGATGTTATCATACCATTTTCTTTTTTGAATTGCAACAGCAGATTCTTCCGCCGTCTCTTTTTTTCACCGCGCCTTGCATTGTCCGGAAGATTATGGTATACTGTATTTGTAAAAATTTGTGCTCTACCGCACTGAATAATCGGAGGTAACAAACAAATGACGAATCAGAAACCCTTAGTCGGCGCCGCGATCATCGGTCAGTCCGGCGGTCCCTCTTCCGTGATCAATGCCAGCGCCTACGGCGTTATCAAAACCGCTCTGGAAAGCGACTGCATTACCAGGGTCTACGGTGCCAACCACGGCATCATGGGCGTTCTCAACGACCGTCTGATGATTATGGACGAGGAGGATCCGAAGGAGCTGGAGCTGATGCTGCACACGCCCTCCTCCGCACTCGGCTCCTGCCGCTATAAGATCGCCGATCCCGATGCGGACGATACCGATTATAAGCGGATTCTTGAAATTTTCCAAAAATATAACGTCCGTTACTTCTTCTATAACGGCGGCAACGATTCTATGGATACCTGCAACAAGATCAGCCGCTATATGAAGAAGGTCGGCTACGAATGCCGCGTGTTCGGCGTTCCCAAGACCATTGACAACGACCTGTTCGGCACCGATCATTGCCCCGGCTTCGCCTCCGCCGCCAAGTATATCGCAACCTCCTTTATGGAAGTTTCCCGCGACAGCAAGGTCTATGACAAGGGAATGGTCACCATCGTTGAGTGTATGGGTCGTCACGCCGGCTGGCTGACCGCCGCTGCCGCTCTCGCAGCAGAAAAGGGCGACGGCCCCGATCTGATCTATCTGCCTGAAGTCAATTTCACCATGGAGCAGTTCGTTTCCGATGTAGAGCGCGTCTACAAGGAAAAGGGCAACTGTCTGGTCGCCGTTTCCGAAGGCGTCCACTATGCCGACGGCAGCTTCGTATCCGAAGCAAAAACCTCCGGCACCGATGGCTTCGGTCATGCGCAGTTGGGCGGCCTTGCTGCCCGTCTGGCAAACGTCATCAAGGAAGACCTCGGCGTAAAGGTTCGCGGCATCGAGCTCTCCCTGCTGCAGCGCTGCGCCGCACACTGCGCCTCCGCAACCGATATCGATGAATCCTTCCGTTCCGGCAAGGCCGCCGTTGAAGCTGCCGTTGCAGGCGAAACCGGCAAAATGGTCGGCTTCGTTTGTGACCGCGAAAACGGTTATGAATGCCGCTGCGAGCTGTTTGATCTGGAAAAGGTCGCCAACTTTGAAAAGAAAGTGCCGCTGGAATGGATCACGCCGGACGGCTCCAATGTCACCGCAGATTTCATTCAGTACTGCTCGCCTCTGATCCGAGGCGAAACCGCGCTTCGCTACGAAGACGGTCTGCCGCGCTTTGTCCATCTGAAAAAGGTTTTCGCCGAATAATTCAAAACAGCTCTTTAATGCATGGGCGCAATTACTATAGAAGCAAAAAACAGTCGCACCGCTCGGTGCGACTGTTTTTTGCGCTCTGCGGAGCGCCTCTCTGCAAGACGAATTGCCGCTTTGCGGCAAGAGAAGGCGGTATGAACCATTCCATCCTCCATTCACGAAAAAATCAGCCGCGCCACATAGCGCGACTGATTGTATGGTGGACGATATAGGACTCTTCCGCGGGCTAAAAAACATGCCACCGGCATGTTTTTTGCGCTCTGCGGAGCGCCGCCCTGTTCTCGTCCTGCATCCACGAAAAAAATCAGTCCCGCCACACGGCGCGACTGATTTTTTGGTGG
>JAEDKB010000112.1 GCA_016296045.1 Oscillospiraceae bacterium | reverse complement strand
GTTTCGTCCCGAACGACACCCGATGAAAGATCCATCAGATAAAGCGTTTCGAGCGGCGCACCCGAGATCAGAAAATCGACGGTATCGATTTCCGGAAGCTCTGTCAGGGAATTGACGATGGAGTAAACTGCCATACGTTCCGAGGCAAAGCTTTGCTCCAGGCCATCGGAAAACTGCGAGGAAAGATTGACGGTACAGATCCCGTTTTCCACGGTGATGCCGAGCAGTTCGGTTCCGTCCGGAATACAGGAGGTCGATTGACCGCCTTCTTTTGCGGAAAGAAGCTGCTGCACAATGCAGCGCGGCTTATCTGCCGCATAGACAGCGTCTACTGCAACGGTTTCGCGCACCAGATATCGGCGATTGCCGTCCGGGAAATACAGAATAACCATCTCCTCCTGCGGAAGCATTCCGGTATCCGTCAGGAAAATGTCGTTTCCTGTCAGTATCATGGGCTCGGAAGCGCCCGGATAGGAGATGCTGACACGCTGAACATCGGGAATTTGCAGGATCGTTTTCGCAAGGCAGGCAAATGTGAGAGACTGTGATAGGGAATCGACGGATTTTCCGCCGAAAACAAGAAGGGCGGTGGCTTTGTCCTGCTCAACGGAACGGAGCGTCCATTCAGACGGAAGCACATTTCGTGCGCCCTTGGGCGCCGCTGCGTCCAGATAGGAGCGGACGATTGTTTCAAGCGACGGACTTTCCGATTCAAACTCGACAGGGCAGGTAAGGAAGGCACCGTCGTCTTCATAAGAAACGGTTTGCGCAGGATAGTAATAGAGAAAAGAAGCCGTTGAAAGGGGCTGCGACTGAACGGCACATCCGCCCAGCAGCAGAAGAACGGTCAGAAGCCATATCCATGCTTTTTTCATGTATCATCCTCCTCAATCGGGAAAAGAGGGAACAGTACGGAAAACACGGTGCCGCCGTCCGATCCGGCTTTCACGGAAACCGTACCGTAATTTCGTTTTACCATATCATAGACGATGGAAAGTCCGAGACCTGCACCGCCGGCAGCACGCGAACGTGCCTTGTCAACGCGGTAAAATCGCTCAAAGATGTGCTGCATGGCATCCTCGGAAATGCCGACACCGGTATCCGCAACGGTCAACATCACATCATCGCCGCTGCGCTGAAGAACGATATGAACCGAGCCGTTATCGTGATTGTATTTGATGGCATTTTCTACAAGATTGAAGACAATTTGATACAGATCATCCTCCACGGTCATGACGGTGCAGCCGTCTGCAACCGATAACGAAAGAGAAATGCCGCGCAGATCGGCAAGCGGCTGGAGCATTCGGACGACTTTCTGCACCGTTGGGGCGGCGTCAATGATTTCCCGCTCGTCTTCTATGGAACTATCCAGCTTTGTCAGCGTCAGAAGCTTTTGGGAAAGACGTCCGAGACGATCGGCTTCTCTGCCGATATCACTGATGAATTCGCGCTGTGTGCTGACATCCATTTCGTTTTGCAAAATGGAATCGGACAGCAGCTTGATCGAGGCCAGCGGCGTTTTCAGCTCATGAGAAGCGTCGGAAACAAACTGCCTGCGGCGCCGCTCGGATTCTTCCAAACGTTCTGCAAGATTGTTAAATTCCTGACCGAGAAGATCCACTTCGTCGTGACCGTGCAACTGAATTTTGTGGGTATAATCGCCGTCTCGCATCGATCGGATGGAATGGAGAATATGGCGCAGGCGGCGTGAGAAAAGCGTTGAGAAAGCGATGGAAATAAGGATGACACCTGCCTCCAGAGCGGCGGTAATGCGCAGCACATTGGTTTGCAGGGCGGAGATCAAAGCGCCTTGCGCGGTATCATACTGCATCAGATATACAATGCCTGTTGTGATGCCGTTTTTCACCAGAGGAACAGCAATCCGACTTTCGATGGCTCCGTCGGAGTAGACACAGTAAAAGGTGTCATTTCCATACAGTGCGTTGACAATTTCGGGGAAAAGCAGCAGCTTGCCCTCTGCATTTCCGGTTTCCATTGAGTCATAAACAGCCATACCGAAAGCGTCTGTAACAACAGTGCGCGTCGTGCGAAGATCATCGAGAGAATTGATGGCTTGCTCGGTTTTCGAGGCGGAGAGATCGTCAAGCTGCAATAGCGCAGTTGTGACCAACTGCGCTTTGTCCTCCAACGACTGCTGCTGTGCGCCAAAGATCATGGTACGCATTTTCGTTGAAGTGTAAATATTCAGAAAGAGCAGAACAACTGCCGTAAGCAAAATGTACGCGACAGCGTAGCGAAGCTGTGAGCTTCGAAACATTGCCGACAGCTTAAATTTAGGCTTTGAAATAGTACCCAACTCCCCATTTGGTCATGATGTACTCCGGATCAGCCGGAGAGGTTTCCAGCTTCTCGCGGATTCTGCGGATATGAACATCGACGGTGCGAATATCGCTGCGATATTCATAGCCCCAGATCAGATCCAGCAGATTTTCGCGGGAATAGACGCGGTTCGGATTGCGGATGAGCAGCTCCACAACGTCAAATTCTCTTGCCGTCAGCTCTGCCGGAACGCCGTTTTTATAAACATTGCGCTCCTGCGTATCGACGGTGATATCTCCGACGGTGATGCGGCTTTCTTTGGTTTCGTATCCGCCGCTGCGGCGCAGAAGCGCACGAATTCGCGCTTTCAGCTCCAGAATATTGAACGGCTTGGTCATATAGTCATCGGCTCCGTGCTCAAAGCCCAGCAGCTTGTCCATATCCTGTGTCCGTGCAGTCAGCATGATGATCGGAACGTCGGAGAATTCGCGGATGCGGCGGCAGGCTTCCATGCCGTCGATCTCCGGCATCATGACATCGAGAATAATCAGCCGCACATCGGGATCGTGAGCAAGCTCAATGGCTTCGCGTCCGTTGGAGCCGCAAACGACTTGATAGCCGTCGTTTTTCAGATTGAATTTGATTCCTTTGACGAGCAATTCCTCGTCATCTACTACCAGAATTTTCATGGTGTTTCCTCCACTGTAACATATTCGCGGATGTCGTCGAGCTTTTTCTCTCCGATTCCGTCTATGCTGAGCAGATCCTCAACAGAGCGGAACGGCCCGTTTGTGTTACGGTAATCGATAATGCGCTGCGCAAGCACCTCACCGATCCCGGGCAGCTCATCCAGCTCCTCCGCCGTAGCGGTGTTCAGGTTAAGTCCTTCTCCACTGTTCTCAAGGACGCTTTCTTCGCCGATGTCTGTTGCTTTTGGCGCCTGTGACGGAGTGTTTTTATCTGTATGGTTGCTGACCTGCAATGCCGCAGTCTCCTCACTTTGCCGCGATGTTACGACACGAACCTCGTCAGACGGCTTCAGCCTGCCGACACTCCAGCCGATTAAAAACGATAAAAAGGCGACGGAAAGGAGGAGAATAAGCCAGTCGAATCGAAATCGTTTCATCATGTTTTCCTTTGTAAATTCGTTGACTTCATCACTTTTTTTGATATAATAAGGGTTAATAAAAATATTATAACACATCTGAACACTCTGCGGCAATCGTTATCCGCGGTGTTTTGGAGGATATTTATGAAAAAAATCAGATTTCTGTCAATTTTTATGATACTGCTGCTTCTTTTAAGCCTTGTTCTGCCGTGTTCGGCGGCGGAGGAAGAAGAAACAGAACCGGAGGAAACCGAGGAATCCACAACGGTCGAAGAATCCACAACGATGGAAACGCTTGACCCGTCGATTACGGCACCGGTGTTTGATTCCGACCCGATTGTCGGAGAAGACGGCTTGACGCCGTCGCCAACCGGTTTCGAGATTCCCTCGCCTCTGGCGGAGTACAATTTTCCGACGGATTATTTTATCAACGCAAAATCCGCCGCGCTGATTGAATTAAACACGCATTCGATCATTTTCAGCTATGAGCTGGACAAGCAGGTCTATCCCGCCAGTCTGACAAAAATCATGACCTGTATGCTGGCGCTGGAGTACGGCAACCTTGAGGATGTCATTACCATCAGCTCCGTTGCCTTTACCGATGTGGATGAATACAGCAGCAGCGCCGGACTGATGGAAGGTGAGCGTCTGCCTCTGCGTGAGATCCTTTACTGCGTGATGGTTTCCTCGGCAAATGAAGCGTGCAATGCCGTTGCGGAATACATTTCCGGTGATATCGATTCCTTTGTTGTCCTGATGAATCAGAAAGCGCAGGAGCTGGGCATGACCGGTACGCATTTTGAAAATCCGCACGGCCTTCATGACGATGAACATTATACCACGGCGCGTGACCTTGCAACGCTTGCAACATGGGCTTGGCAGAATCCGCAGTTCCGCGAATTTGCAACCACCATTGAGCATGTGATTCCGGCGACGGAGCTGTCGGAGGAGCGTACGCTACATACGACAAACTATCTGACAATCGACAGTCCGGATAATAAGTACTATTATGCGCTCGCCAGCGGCGTAAAGACCGGCTTCACAACGCCTGCGGGCGGCTGCCTGATTGCTACGGCAACTTCGGGAGAAATGTCCTTTATGAGCATTGTCTGCGGCTGTTCGACGGTCGTCCATGACGACGGTTCTCAGACGGATCAGCGCTTTACGCAGACAAAGGAGCTTCTGGAATTCGGCTTTGAAAACTATTCCTTTGTGCAGGTGCTCTCCAGCACGGCAATGCTGGATCAGCCGGAGGTTCGAAATGCAGACGGGCGCAATAATGTCGTCGTCCATGCGAAGCAGGATGTTACGGTGCTCCTTCCGAACGACTGCAAGCCGGAAGAGATCACCATGAAACTCGAATATGATATGCTGCCGCCGTTAAACGCTCCGTTGGAGGAGGGGCAGCGTGTCGGCACCGTGACGGCGTACTACACCAACATTCCGCTTGCGCAAACCGATCTGGTAACACTGACTGCCGTGGAGGAAGCAAAGCCGATCATTGTCCTTTCGGATTCGGACACGGTTGCGGGAAATATCTTCGGAACCATCCTGAAGTACTGGTATTTTACAATTCCGGCAATGATTCTGTTTATCCTGATTATTACGTTGTTTATTGTTCGTGCGGTCAATGTTCATAAGGCCAAAAAGCGTGCCGAACGCCGCCGCCGTGCTGCGCAGACGCGCAGGAGGCAGCAGCGATGAGTGAAATGGATGCTTTGAGGGAGCGGTGCCTGCAATGCAGTAACTGTCCGCTTGCACGGACGCGAAACCATGTGGTTTTCGGTGTCGGTCCGGTACCGTCAAAAATTGTCTTTGTCGGAGAGGGACCCGGACAGCAGGAGGATCTTCGCGGTGAACCGTTTGTCGGAGCGGCCGGACAGCTTCTGGATGAAATGCTGTCAATCATTGACCTGAGCAGGCAGAACTGTTACATTGCCAATATTGTCAAATGCCGTCCGCCGCAAAACCGTGATCCTCTGCCGGAGGAGCAGGATGCCTGTATCGGATATCTGAACGAGCAATTGAGAATATTGCAGCCGAAGATGATCGTCTGCCTCGGAAGAATCGCCGCCATGCGCCTGATCCGACCGGAATTTCGAATTACCCGGGAGCACGGTCAGTGGAGCCAGAAGGACGGCGTATTCTATACTGCGATTTATCATCCGTCCGCGTTGCTGCGCGACGTATCCAAACGCCCCGAGACATTTGCCGATTTGCTCTCCATCAGAGAAAAGGCGCGTACACTAAAATGTATATAAAAAATCCGCCGAATTTCGGCGGATTTTTTCCATATGTTTAGAATGCCCAGTTGCCGTTGCGGAAAATAGGAACGGTTTTGCCGTCGCGGGTAATTGCGTCAATGTCCAAATCCTCAGAGCCGA
>JAEDKB010000111.1 GCA_016296045.1 Oscillospiraceae bacterium | reverse complement strand
AGATCATTGAGAAAAAAGAGCTGTAACCGCGCTCAAAGCAAAGCCGTATTTTTCAGCAGCATTTTCGCATCTTACCTTCCCCTGTAGTTCAGCCCCCGGAGGGGCATACATATCACATTATCAATACAAGGAGGACCTTCCATGGCAAAAAAAGAAAAGAAAAAGTGTGGGATCATCAAAGAATTTAAGGAGTTCGCTCTGCAAGGCAACCTGTTCGACATGGCAGTCGGCGTTCTCATCGGCGGTGTATTCAAGGATCTGGTCAATGCTTTCACGAACAATGTCATCATGCCGATCATCTCCATCTTTACCGGCAGCATTGATTTCTCCGCTTGGAAGATTGCTTTGCCGTCCCTGTTCGGCGATAAAATCGACCCCGAAACCGGCGAAGTCATTGTCAACTATCTGAAGTTTGGCGATTTTATCTCCTCGCTGATCTCCTTCTTCATCCTTGCCATCGTCATTTTCCTGATGATTAAGGGCATGAACAAGCTCCGCAGTCTCAACAAAAAGAAGAAAGAAGAACCGGCTCCGGAACCCGATCCCGAACCCTCCAACGAGGAAAAGCTGCTGACGGAGATCCGCGACCTGCTGAAGCAGAAGTAATCCGGATCCTAATATCAGAAATCAATAGAATCGCTTTTTTGCAAAAAAGCGGCGTGTCGAAAACAGATTTTTCGACACGCCGCTGCTTTTTCGAGAGAAATTTTTTATTCTTCGAGAGCCGGACAAAACAGGCTTTTCTCGCTGTTTTACGGAATATTTTCTGCCGAACAGAATCCAAAACCACTAAATATAGTAGAAACAAAAAAGATATTCGTCATAATCAATAAATACGTCGAAGAATGTCGAATGATTTTTAGCTATTTTTTATTAAAAATTCTTGCAAAACCGCGAATGATATGTTAAATTAAAGCTACCATTTTTGCAACGCGGAGTTCAAGGAGGAGGAATGAAGTAAAATGGAAAAATTGTATCGGGTCTTGCTTGCCAACAGCAGCGAGGAATTTTCCGACAAGCTCGCTGCTACGCTCAAGCAGTCTGACCGGTACGCTGTCGTAGGAACGGCAAACGACGGAATACGTGCAATCGAGCTTCTGAAGGAGGTCAAGCCGGAATTTCTTGTGGTGGATATGATGCTGCCGCAGGCGGACGGTGTCGCTGTCCTCAAAGCCGCCAATGCGCTGGAGAAAAAGCCGATGCTGCTGGTATTGGCAGACTTCATGACGGAATTTGTCTCTAACCTACTGGTCAGTTTGGGTGTGCAGTATGTTCTGCTCAAGCCCTGTACAGCGCGCGCCGTGCTGGAGCGGCTCAATGAGATGCGGGAAAGTCTCTCACCACGCAGCCCTTTTACAAAATCGAGAGAAGCAAATATCGAGGCGATGGTAACGTCCATGATCCATGAAATCGGTGTGCCGGCACATATCAAAGGCTATCAGTACCTTCGTGAGGCGATCATCATTGCCGTCAACGACATGGAGGTCATCAACGCCATTACCAAGGTGCTGTATCCGCAGGTCGCCAAAACCTTTGCCACCACTCCATCCCGAGTGGAGAGAGCCATTCGTCATGCCATCGAGGTGGCGTGGGATCGCGGTGATCTGGAAACGCTGCAGCGCTTCTTTGGCTACACAGTTTCCAACACGAAGGGCAAGCCCACCAACAGTGAGTTCATTGCCCTGATCGCAGACAAATTGCAATTACAATTAAAGAGAATGGAGCCGATAGCTATATGAGAAAAAAACTTAGCCGGAAGGACCCTCTTTAGAAGATCCTTCCGGCACTTTTTTTATCCTTTTTTCTTTCCGCTGCGGAAAAGCCGCGCCTGCTTCCGATGCAGGGAAGCAGTCAGGGCTGCGTATTATACCAATCACCAATTGAAATGCGCAAAGCACATTTCAATGGAATATCGTGATTGGCACAAGACGTATTTTCGCGATGCTTACCTTATCATCGCGAAAATGCAACGCCGGTACGGCGTTGAAAACCGATTGAAATGTATATTTTAATCGGTTTTTAGTATTACTTTTTGTCAAACACGCCTGCGCGATCCAGCATGACCAATAAGCGGACGGCATCCTCTCCGAGATCAATGATCGTATCGCTGTCTCTGCCGCCGCGACCCTGTAAAACGCCCTGATCCAGAAGCTTTTCAATGGTGGGGCGGTAAAACTCGCTCTTGATGTCCTTGAGCAGCTCGTAACGCACCTCCGGCACCTCCATTCCGTAGTATTCCGCCAAAAGCGAGGCCTCTGCCTCCGCCAGCGCACGCAGATTCTCATCCGAAAGCAGCCAGTTTGCTGCGCGGAGCTGGGTATGGAAGCTGTGCTCAAGAATCATACCGATGGTTCCCGCCTGCGCCGCATAGCGGATCACGCCGTAATAGTCGGCATCTCCGGCGCTGTTCCAACGCACCACATATTGCGGCTGCTGCGATGTGCCCATGACCGAGGCGATGGTTTCCGACAGCTCGCGTGCCAGCGTCTGTCCCTTGCGCGTGACCGGATAGTACACGCGCACATAGTCTACCGTGTCGTTTCTCTCGTTGGAAACGGCATTGCTGTGCAAACTCAGCAGCAGCTCACAGCCCTTGGCCGCCATGCCGCGCTCATACAGCGAGGGATTGTCCGTCACCGCCATGCGCGTGCAGACAACCTCAAAGCCGAAGCGCTCCAGCGCCGATTTCAGATACTTTTGCAGCTCAAACATCCGCGTACCCTCCTTGTAGTCGGGATTTGCGGGACTGGGATTGGAGCCGAGCGTATGTCCGGCATCGATACAGATTTTCATTTGGTTCCTCCGTTCTTTTCAAACTGTGTGCCGAAATAGAAGCTGATGACAACGGTATAGATCGTCAGAAACTCCCGTGCGCTGATCCTGCCGATCACGGCAAGAACGGCAAATACAAGCGTAGTCACCAACGTGACCAGAGATTTGATGCAAAGCAGCCGCGTCAGTCGCTCTTTCATCTGGATGTCACCTCCTCCAGATCGTCCAGACGATGATTGACGACCTTGAGTTTTTCCTCCAGCACGGGGATCCGCTCACCGAAGCCGTTGTGCCGATCCACCTTCTTTTCAAGCTGTGCGAGGCGATAGCTGGTCAGCTTTGACGAGGCAAGCACACCGCTCAGGCTCCCCAGCAGGGTGCCTGCCAGCGATAAGATTGCCACCAGAATTTCGCTGCTCATTCATATCACCTCCTCACCCGTCGATTCGACACGGAAAATAATTGCCGCGCTTTGTGCAACAGTTGCAAAATCCGCGGCGGTATGGTAAAATTCAATCATTCGAGAAAGGAGGCGATCCGGTTGAGACCGACGGCAAAACAGGCAATCCATGCATCCTTCCGGAGACTCCTGCTGGCAAAATCTCTGGATAAAATCACCGTTCGGGATATCGTAGAGGATTGCGGACTGACCCGAAACACGTTTTACTATCATTACGAGGATATTTACGACCTCTTTGACGACTTTCTGGATACGCAGATGCACGATGTATGGCAATCCCTGCCGCATGAAAGCAGTTGGGATGCCGTTCTGATGCGGCTGCTCGAATGTATCTGCGAAACGCCGCAGATGGGTCGCCATATTTTCTTTTCCAAAAAGCACGAGGCCATGCGTCTGTATCTGAACAAGGTTCTCGCAATTTCGCTGGATCGCTATCTGCTGGAAAATATGCAGGGTCTGACGGTCAGCGCCGATGACCGGCGTCTGATCTGCGATACCTGCTCCAACGCGCTCTACGGCCTGATCGAGCAATGGCTCACCGGTCCGGACGCGCTGCTGCTGAAATCCAGGCTGCATCGTGTCTTTCGAAGCTTTGAGGGTGCAATCCGGCAGGCGCTGGAATACTGCGCCAATCACCCTGCCGGAAAGGAGGAAGCATTTTGAAACAGCATTACGGTATTGTCAAAAGCGCTAAAATCATCAACGTTGTCTCTGCTGCTCTCATGTCGCTGGCAGGGCTTCTGCTGCTGGTCGTTCCCACACTGGAGGCTTCCGGCGCGCAGAGGATCCTGTTCGGCTGCCTGTTCGGTCTGACCGGCGCGGCAAAGCTGTTCGGCTACTTTTCAAACGATCTTTACCGCCTCGCCTTCCAGTTCGATTTCGCAATCGGCGTGTTCTGCGAGCTTCTGATGGTGCTGATCTTCCTCCTGCCGGAAACCACGTTCATCTATCTTCCGACATTGGTATCCGTCTATATTCTTTTGGACGGCCTGCTCAAGCTGCAAACCTCTCTGGATGCGCGGCGCTTCGGTATGCGCCGCTGGCTGATCATTTTGCTGACTGCCCTGCTGCTGTGTCTGGGCGGCGGGTTTGCCGTCTATACCCTCTCCGTCGGCATTTTGCGCAACGTCGCCGTTATCGGCGGCATCCTGATCGCAGACGGTCTGGAAAATATCTGGATCACCGCTTATACCGTCCGCATCCGCGCAAAAAAGAAGAACGTTTCCGAGCATTTCGGTCTGGACGAATTGGAGAAATAACCGATGCAGGTGTGGAATCGAAAAACAATGATTGAAGAGGCGGAGGTCGGCGCCGGCGCCATCCGTTTTACCTACGGAACCGTGCTCGGACGTGCGCTGGCAAAGGGGCTTCTCTGCCGCCCGTTTGTTTCAAACGTCTATGCCGCATGGCAAAAATCCTCTCTTTCCAAAGGAAAGGTCAAAAAATTCATCGCGCAGTACGGCATTGACGTTTCGGACTGTACCGCGCAGGAATTTTCCAACTTTAACGCGTTCTTTACCCGTCAGAGAAAAAGTTATGTAAACCAAACGCTTGCAACGGAGCTGCCTGCCATTGCCGATTCCAAGCTGCTTGCCCTGCCGATCACGCACGACAGCCGTTTTGAGATCAAGGGCGTTCCGTATACCGTGGCGGAGCTGCTGGAGGATCCGGCGGCGGCAAAGGCGTTTGACGGCGGACTTTGCCTCATCTTCCGTCTCTCCCCCGACGACTATCACCGCTATGTCTATCCCGACGGCGGCACGCAGGAAGAAACCAGAGAGATTCGCGGCGTTTTGCATACGGTCAATCCGATTGCCGCCGATCTGAAGGTCTATCGCCGCAATACGCGCCGGTGCACTCTGCTGCATACGGAGCATTTCGGTGACGTGATGCAGATAGAAGTCGGCGCGCTGCTGGTCGGAAAGATCGTCAACCATAAAGAGAACGCCTGCCGCGTGGAAAAGCTGGAGGAAAAGGGCTATTTTGCCTATGGCGGCTCCACGGTCATCCTGCTTCTGGGGCAGGGCGCGGTACAGATCGACGAGGATATTCAGAAATATTCCGCGCAGGGCATCGAAACCAAGGTGTTTTTGGGCGAAAAGATCGGAGCGGTTCCATGAAAAACAGCTTCTCCTTTTTCCAAAACCGTGATTGTGCGTATTTCCCCTGCCACAGCGGCGCGGATGCAGAGAGCTTTAACTGTCTGTTCTGCTACTGTCCGCTCTATGCGCTGGGCGAGCGCTGCGGCGGCGCGTTTTCCTATACGGAAAGCGGCATCAAGGACTGTTCCGCCTGTCTGTTTCCGCACCGTCCGGACAGCGGCGCAAAAATCGCAGAGCGCTTTCCGGAAATTGCCGCGCTTTGCAAAAAACCGGACACCCCGTAAAACCGTCGGGCGTCCGCAGCGTGCCGAAACATGATTTCTTTCCATGTCATCCTGAGCGAAAGCGAAGGATCCTCGCACGATCGAAAGAGAAAAGATTCTTCGTCACTGCGTTCCTCAGAATGACAAAAGGAGAGAGCATTACGATATTTTGACGGTTTGGA
>JAEDKB010000110.1 GCA_016296045.1 Oscillospiraceae bacterium | reverse complement strand
TTTTTGACGTACTTCCCGGATTCATCCGGGACGACCGCGCCGCGCACGGTGATGAAGTCCGGCTTTTCCGGAATGTCTTTCCAGTCCAGCGCGGAAATCTCCGAAATGCGCATCGAGGACAGCGCGAGGAGCGCCGGAACGGCGTACCGCGTATCCTTGACGGCATCGACAAAAATCGGTATTTGCTCAAAGGTGTAAAACCTCGGCGGCTTTGGAACCGCTCCTGGGAGCTTGACCGCCGGAAGCTCTCGTCCTGCTACCGCCTTAATTGCAGTGCGAATAAATCCGTAGCTGTTCCTGACCGTCTTCGGCGCAAATTTAGCCGATTCCGCGTTGACAAGACCCTGCCACTCACCGTCGGCGATCTCGCCGATCGGACGATTCATGACACTCTGGAAGCGGTTTTTCTGCACGATTCTGCCATAGCGCAGCGTGGCAGGGGAGAATACGTGCGTTTTGTCGGCGAGATAATCGTCAATGATTTTGCTGACGGTCTGCGTCTCCGGCTGATGATCAGTCTGCTCCGGGAGACGCTGCGTACGCTTATATTCGATTTTTACGGCTTCTGCTTCCAGCAGGAGCTTTTTCTTGTCCCAGTTTGAGAGCGTGATCTCCTGCCCGCCCAGGCGCAGGCGAATGAACCACTTCCCAGACGAGACCTTTTTTGGTGTCGGTAGTTTCATAATTGCTCCTATGCAAAACGGTGTCGGATTCCGACACCGTTTTTATTTTATCTGCTCCGCTTGACGCACGCAAGCAGCTCGGCGGCGAAGCCGTCGGCGTCGTAGGTCGCGCCGACGATCTCGAAAATCAGGGAGCGGTCGCCGTTGGCTGTTATAAAGTCGATGGCAAGGCCGCGGCGCGTTTGCGTTTTCGTTTTGCTGCCGATGCCGCTCATGCCGCCAACGATGGCTCCGACAGGCCCAGCGATCAGTGCGCCGGCAATGCCGCGCTTAATCACGCTTTTGTTTTTCTCGACAGTCTCATTTTCGGAGAACAGCTCGACGTTATAGATGCGCTTGAACGGCAGCGAGACCGGCTGCCAATCGTACAGGCGCGACGTGATGATCAGGCGGTTGTTTTCCGCGTCGATGGTCAGGTTGGCCGGTGCGCCCTCGCGCCACGGGTCAGGCATGCCGCTAATATAGGAAAAGTTGACGCTCTTTCTGCCTTGCTTGTCGTGTGTCGTGAAAATCGGCATGGCTACGGCCTCCGTTTTCTGCATTTTTGAAATTCAACTATTTTTAACCGATTTTGGTTTTTTCTCCGCTGAGCGGGGCGAGACCGAGGGCGGCGCGGACAACGTTTTTAACCTCGACGCTGCGCGACATATATGCGCGGGCAACCTCCACGGCGTCAGCCGGCAGCGCGTCCTGCTTCGGCATCATAGGGGTCGCGGCAAGCTGTCCGTCCTTGCCTTTGTACACCATAACATAGTCCTTGTCAGGGTCAAGTCCGGCAAGCGGATCTCGCATGGCGGCAGCCGGTTCTTTTCCGGAAAGGAGATACTCCACGCTGGTGTCAAGCGCTTCGGCGATTTGTGCAATGTATTTTGTATAAGATTTAGACTTTCGCGTTCTCCATTGGCTTGCTTTTGATGCACTTACTCCGGCTGCTTTTGCAAAATCTCTTTGCTCTTTGTAAATTTTGTCTACAAGTTCAAAAATTCTGTCAACCGCGTCCATAAATTTCCTCCGCAAAACGCACAAATTCAATTTCTGAAATTGTGCAACCCTTACAAATTTTCGAATTTTGAATTTAAGGCATTGACAAATTCGAATTTCGAAATTATTATACGCATATAGGCGTTAATCGTTGCATGAATATTATCACAGCAATTAAACGCCTGTCAAGCAGTGCGGCACGGCGCACTGCGCATTCCATGCCATGGATGTTTCCTCATCGCATTTTTTACTCAAACCATTATCGTCGAAGCCCGGGACGAGCCTGCGGCCGTGCCCGCAGGGGCTTCGGAAAAAGAAAGGAGAGATACATTTGTTGAAACTGAAAGAAATCAGACTGCGTGCAGGATTGACGCAGGTGCAGCTTGCGGAACGGCTGGGTGTACCGCAGACCACGCTGTCCAAGTGGGAATGCGGATCGAGCCCCAACTGCGATATGATCCGCAGGATCGCTGCCGAGCTGCACTGCACGACCGACGAGCTGCTCGGTGTAGAAAAGGAGGGCGCATGATTTTCAGCTATTCGGAAGCGATCTTAATCGCTCTTCTTATCTGGATCAGCGGCTTCTGCGCCGGCGCCGGTTTTATGCGTCGAGATCTCGAAAAGGAGGATGAATGATGCCAAAGATTAAATATATCTGGACGCCGCAGTCACAGCGAGACGTTTTTAACGAAATCGTGCAGATATACATGATCCGGGCGCATCTGCGCACACAGGCCGCGCTTGCCGATCGGATCGGTATGAATCGAAGCGTGCTCAATAAGAGGCTGCAGCACGGCGGCTGGTCAGACGTGGAGCTTTGGACGCTGATCCGCGTGCTTCAAATCGCGCCGGAAGACGTGGCAAAAATGATGGCTGCCGCCTAACTTTATTTTACCCAAAAGGAGATGTCTTACAATGCAGACTAAACAACCAAATATCTATCAACTGGCCAGAACCGGTGCCGGACTGAGCCGCGAAAAGGCGGCAGAAGTGCTCGATCTGAGCGTCAGCTCCGTCAAGGCCTACGAGACCGGCGAGACGGTACCGCCAAACGAGACGGTCGCGCTTATGACGAAACGCTACGGCGCAAGCTGGCTGCCGATCAAGCACCTGCAGAACAGCTCGGCGCCGCTTGGGATCATGCCGGAAGTGACCGTGCAGGAGCTGCCGACCGCGACGCTGCAGCTCGTCAACCGCATGGCTGACTTCGCCGACCGCTACCGCAGACTTATGCAGATCGCCGAGGACGGCACGATCGACGAGAGCGAGCAAGTAGACTTCGCGGAGATCTCCGGCGAGCTGCGCGACATCATCGCGTGTGCGCTGTCCGTGATGTACCCAGGCACAAAAAAAGAACGCCCCGACGTTGGCGCGTCGAAGCGTTCAGGTCCTCAGATGAGAACTAACTGCAAGTCTTATTATAGCACAAATCCGGCATTTTGCAACACTTTTTTACAGGGGGTAGCAAAATGAACGGATGGACAGTTTTCTTTTTGATCGCCGGTGTCGGCGCCGTGAGCGCGCAGCTGACGCGCATCATTGTGTGGCTCGATACACCGAGGAGGATAAGATGGGAGAAACAAAGATGGCATTCTGGGGCGTGATTCCGGCGCCGGTGCGTGGGAATCAGACGCTCACGGACAAGGCGAAGCTGCTCTATGCCGACCTGTCCGCGCTGGCCGACGAAAAGGGATACTGCTGGGCGAGCAACGAATACCTCGCCCAGCTCTACAAATGCGGCGAGCGGACGATCAGCCGGTGCATCTCGCAGCTCGCCGACCTCGGCTTCATCCGGGTCGAGATCGTGCCGGTCAAGGGTGGAAAACTGCACACTGAGCGGCGCATTTTTCTCGGTATTTTTGGCGAAACAAGGGTAGACAAAATTGGCAAGGTTGCCAATTTTGGCGAGGCAAGGGTAGACAAAAATGGCGAGGCTACACTTTATTGTAATTCCTACGGAATTACTGGAATGAATAAAAGAAATGATAATAACCCCCATACCCCCAGAGGCGGTATGGGGCGAAGTGTCCCGAAGTGGAAGCCGGAGCGGTTCGAAAGGTTTTGGGCGTACTACCGCAGAAATGTGCGCGGCGAGAATCGCAGCGGCGCGGTCAAAGCGTGGGACAAGCTTAAACCGGACGATGATCTGATCGCAGACATCGGGCGCGCTCTCGTAAAGCTTGGCAAAACGGAAGCATGGCAGCGAGGGATCGGAAAGCCCTACGCCAGCACCTTCCTCAACGGACGAAAGTGGGAGGACGCGGACGAGATCTGCATCGAGAGCACCGACTCCGGCGGATGGGCAGAGGACACGGAGGTGATCTGATGGCTGAATGGCTGTCGCAGACAGAGTGCGCCGTGATCGGTGCGCTGCTGCTCGACCAGAGCGACATCGGCGAGGTGGTCGAGAAGCTAAAGCCGGATGCGTTTTCCATCGAACCGCTGCGCGTCATTTATAGCGAAATCGTCAAGCTGCACTTTTCCGGCAGCCCGATCAGCGTGGCCAGTGTTCTGAATGCGGCCGGAACAGACTATGAGCCGATCATCAAGCAGGCGGTCGAGTTTGCGCCGTTTGCGCATAGCGACATCCCGTTTTATGCCGGCGTTCTGACGGAGCAGAGCAGACTCGGACGCATCAAGACGGCCGCAGCGGAGCTTGCTACCTCGGAGACGATGGAGGCGGCAAATGCATCAATGGACGCGCTCAACGGTCTGATGGTCACGCGCAGCGCAGTCCGCGCCATCAGCTCTACGGAGGCGGCGACAGATTTTTGTGATCGCATGACGGAAACGCCTGAGTACTTATCATGGGGCATTCCTGGGATAGACGGAAAGGTTTTTGCCGAGCGCGGCGATCTGATCTTGCTCGGAGGCTATCCCAGCGCAGGCAAAACGCTGCTTGCCGTTCAATTTGCACTTTGCCTGAGCCGCATATACCGCGTCGGCTTCTTCTCGCTGGAGACAAGCGCGCGGAAGCTTACCGACCGCGTTATGTCGCACGTGAGCCAGGTCCCGCTATTGAAGATCAAGCAGCGCGACCTGAATGACGCGGACTGGGCGGCGATCGCCACGGCATCATCTGAGTTGAGCAAGCTGCAGTTTTCCATCGTGGAGGCATCCGGCATGAGCGTGCATGACATCCAGGCGGTTTCTCTTAACCAGCGGTTTGAGATCATTTTTGTAGACTATTTGCAGCTGATCAACGAAAAAGGAAAAGACCGCTATGAGACAGTAACAAACATATCCCAGCGGCTGCACACCTTCTCGCAGAGCTCCGGCGTTGCTGTGATCGCGCTTTCACAGCTTTCGAGGCCCGAGAAACAGACCGGTAAGCCGAAGCCTCCCACGATGGCGTCATTCCGTGAGAGCGGTCAGATCGAGCAGGACGCTGATGTAGCATTCATCCTCTATCCGAGTGACCCGGACGACAACTATAGCACGCGAATCTTAAAAATCGCGAAAAACAAAGAAGGCGAAAAGGCAAAAATCGAGTTCGACTTCGATGGTTCCACGCAGACCATGCGCGTGCATGAGCCGACAAGGGGAGAGAAATACCGCGAGGTCAGAAAGGCAATCGCGGAAGCCGGCAAGAACTGCGCCGGCCAGGTAAATTTTACAGAAATCAAAGAAAGCGGCGATTTGCCGTTTTAGGAGGTCATATGGAAATTCGAGTGGGAAATATGTATGCGTGGAAGCCGACGGCATTCTATGATCCGAAAACGCGAGAGATCCCGCACACGGTGCGCGGTATCATCATCCACGTTAATCCGGCGCATCACTGCTTCACAGCCGAGGCTATCGTCAACGGATACCCCATCCGCGAGACGTTTAAGACGATATGATGCCGCTCAACGGGCAAAGCGTGTGCAAGACCTGCGGGGACAGCACCATGACTTGCCACGGCACTTGCGCGAAGTATAAGGCTGAGTGTGAGGAGCGGGCGCGCCTGCGCAAGACGCACGATGCGGACTTCATTTTATCGCAATATGCATATCAAAAAACGGTTCAGCTCAGCAAGCGTGCTGATCAGTTAAAAAGACGAAGAAGGAGAACAAGATGAGAACTACTGCAATTTTTAACGCAAAGGGCGGCGTGGGAAAGACTATCACGACCGTCAATATGGCTGCCGAGCTGG
>JAEDKB010000109.1 GCA_016296045.1 Oscillospiraceae bacterium | reverse complement strand
GGCGGCGACATCACGGCAGGCACATTTGCAGGTCTGCTGTGGGATAAGGACGAGCTTTCCCTGTTCATTGACCTCGGCACCAACGGCGAAATTGTTTTCGGGAACAGCGATTTTCTTGTTTCCTGCGCCTGCTCTGCCGGTCCCGCCTTTGAAGGCGGCGATATTTCCTGCGGTATGCGCGCCACCGACGGCGCGATTGAAGCCGTCACCATCGACGAAGCCACGCTGGAACCGTCGCTGGAAATTCTCGGCAACCAAAAGCCCATCGGTCTTTGCGGAAGCGGCATTATCGACGCGATTGCCGAGCTGTTCCGCTGCGGCGCGATCAATGCACGCGGTACGTTTATCCGCGAAAGCTCCCGCATTGCACACGATCGGCACGGTGCAGGACGTTACATTCTCGCCTTCCCGGAAGAGTCGGCGGACGGACGCGAAATTGCTCTGAACGAAGTGGATATTATGAACTTTATCCGCGCAAAGGGCGCTGTCTACTCCGCCATCGACACACTATTATCCGCTATGGATATGGACGAAAGCGTTCTGGAAGGCATCTACGTTGCCGGCGGCATCGGCAGCGGCATCAACATGAAAAACGCAGTTTCTATCGGTATGTTCCCGAATGTGCCGCAGGAACTGTTCCACTACATCGGAAACTCCTCCCTGTCCGGCGCGTATGCCATTGCGCTGTCTGACGAAGCCGAGGAGAAAACCGCGCAGATTGCTCGAAGCATGACCTATATGGAGCTTTCGACCCATCCGGGTTATATGGATGCCTTTGTGGCAGCCTGCTTCCTGCCGCACACCGATGCAGAACGCTTTGCGCAATCATACTAATCGAACCCACCGGAGAATACCATGCAGTTTACAAATCAGAAAGAAGAAGCTCCTTTCGCGTTCTATCGGGAACGCTTTATCGCATCCGATCCCGCAGAAATCACCAAACGTCTCGGCGTTCCTTTTGAAAACGGTGCCTTTACCGTAACGCTGCTCGGCACAACCTACCGCATTTCCCATCCGGATTGCGTCTTTACCGCCGACAGAGAAAACGCACTCGGCGTTACCAGCCTGACCGTGCAGGTCCTTTTGCTGCGGCTGCTGCTGTTGGGGAAGCCCGCCCCGGAAACGGACGATTTCAAATCCTTCTGCGAGCTTCCTTGGGGTGAGGTTTATCAAAAGCCCTTCAGCGGCAGAATTCTGAACCGTGCCGCCTTTACCTTCGGCACAAGGCTGAACGATTTCCGCCGCGCCGCAGAAAAGCTGGGCGGCAAACCGATTTCTCAGGGCGATGCCGCCTATGAATTTTCCTTTACGGAAAACTACCGTCTGCGGCTGATTCTTTGGGAAGCGGATGACGAATTTCCACCAAGCGCCCAGATGCTTTATTCCGCAAACTTTCCCCTTGGATTCTCCGCGGATGACCGCGTAATTGCTGCTGAAACGCTGCTTAATTCCTTAAAGCAGCTGATTTGAATTTGTTAAGGAGGTACTTTATGGCTATCAATTTTACCGACGGCAAATACACCGATGAATCCGGCAGAGTCATGCTCGATCCTACCGTCTACAAAGACTGGCAGATCGCAGAGGAGGCAGAAAAAGCGCTTCCTCCCGTGGATTATTTCCGCGAAAAGCTCGGTCTGCTCCCCGATGAGATCATCCCCCACGGCAAAACGCCGAAGCTTGATTTTATCAAGATCATGAACCGCTTGAAGGATAAGCCCAACGGCAAATTCATTGAAGTAACCGCCATCACTCCGACTCCGCTCGGTGAAGGAAAATCCACCACCTCCCTCGGTCTGATCGAAGGCCTGGGCAGATTGGGAAAAAATGTCGGCGGCTGTCTGCGTCAGCCCTCCGGCGGCCCGACGATGAATGTCAAGGGTACCGCTGCCGGCGGCGGCAACGCCCTGTTAATTCCCATGACCGAATTTTCCCTCGGTCTGACCGGCGATATCAATGATATCACGAACGCTCACAACCTCGCCATGGTCGCCCTGAACGCCCGTATGCAGCACGAACGCAACTATGACGACGCAACCCTCGCCAAGCGCGGCCTGAAACGTCTGGACATCGACCCGAAGCGCGTGGAAATGGGTTGGGTGCTGGACTTCTGCGCACAGGGTCTGCGCAACATCATTATGGGCATCGGCGGCAGCAAGGACGGCTACCTGATGGAATCCAAATGCGCTATCGCTGTCAGCTCGGAATTGATGGCAATTCTGGCTGTTGCACGCGATCTGAAGGATCTGCGCGAGCGCATCGGCAAGATTGTCGTTGCCTATGACCGCAAGGGCAATCCCGTCACCACCGAGGATCTGGAGGTCGCAGGCGCAATGACCGCATGGATGCGCAATACGATCAACCCGACCATGTGCTATTCCGTTGAGCATCAGCCCGTTCTCGTTCATGCAGGTCCCTTTGCCAACATTGCCATCGGTCAGTCCTCTGTCATCGGCGACCGTCTGGCACTCAAGCTGTTTGATTACCATGTAACCGAGTCCGGCTTTGCCGCCGATATCGGTTTTGAAAAGTTCTGGAACGTCAAGACCCGCCTGTCCGGTCTGACACCGAATGTTTCCGTACTCGTCGCAACCATCCGTGCGCTGAAGATGCACGGCGGCGGCCCTGCCGTCGTTCCCGGCCGTCCTCTCCCCTCGGAATATACCGAGGAAAATCTGGAGCTTCTGGAAAAGGGCTGCGAAAATCTTTTCCACCACGTCGATGTCATCCGCAAATCGGGAATCGTTCCGGTTGTCTGCATCAACCAGTTCTACACCGATACGGAGGCTGAAATTGCGCTGATCCGCAAGCTGTGCGCGGAAAGAGGCGTTCGCTGCGCGTTGTCGAACCATTGGAGATACGGCGGTGAGGGTGCCATTGAGCTGGCGGAAGCCGTGATCGATGCCTGCGAGGAAGAGAATGAAATCAAGTTCCTCTATCCGCTGGAAATGCCTCTGCGCGAGCGTGTTGAGCTGATTGCCAAGGAGGTCTACGGCGCCGACGGCGTGGATTGGGCTCCGCTGGCGCTGGAAAAGGCAAAGCGCTTTGAAAGTGACCCGAAATATGCCGATTACTGCACCATGATGGTCAAAACGCATCTCTCGCTCAGCCATGAACCGACCTGGAAGGGTGTGCCGAAGCACTGGCGGCTGCCCATCCGCGATATTCTGGAATACGGCGGCGCAAAATTCCTCTGCCCGATGGCAGGCACCATCTCCATGATGCCCGGCACCGGCTCCGATCCGGCCTATCGCCGCATTGATGTTGACACGGACACCGGCAAGGTTTCCGGTCTGTTCTGATTTTCTGCTTCGGCGGCAATCGCCGCCGAAGCTTTTTTATCGGACTCCGGTAGCCAACGGGAGCGTCCGCTTTCATTTTTGATTGATATGATTCATTTCTTTTGAGGAGGTTTTGAATATGGCAAAACAGTTGTTGGGACGTCCGGTCGCGGAAGCGCTGGATCAGAAATCGTCACAGACCGTGCAGGAATTAAAAGCAGTGGGAATCACCCCTACGCTGGCAATCCTGCGCCTCGGCGAAAACCGTTCCGACCTCTCCTACGAAGCCGGCGTTCTGCGCCGTGCGGAGGCGGTCGGTGTAGAAATCAAAAAGACCGTTCTTCCGGAAAATGCCTCAAAGCAGGAGGTTTTGGCGGCGATCGACGCGCTCAATGCCGATAAAACCGTTCACGGCGTATTGATGTTCCGTCCGCTTCCGAAGCATCTGAAAGCCGATACCGATGAGATCTGCAATCATCTGCTTCCCGAAAAGGATGTTGACTGCATGACCGACCTTTCCAATGCAGGCGTTTTTGAAGGCAGAAATGATCTCGGTTTTGCTCCGTGTACGCCCGCTGCGTGCATGGAAATTCTCGACTTCTATCACATCGACTGCACGGGTAAAAATGCCGTTATCATCGGCAGAAGTCTGGTTGTCGGCAAGCCGGCTGCCATGATGCTTTTGGGCAAAAATGCCACCGTAACCGTCTGCCATACCAAAACCGTCGATCTGCCGAAAATCTGCCGCGGCGCAGACCTGATTATTTCCGCTGCCGGTGTGCTGAAGAGCTTGACGAAAGAATTTGTCGCTCCGGGACAGACCGTGCTCGATGTTTCGATCAACTGGGATGCAAACAAGCCGAATTCCAAGGGTACGCTCGGCGCGATTGCCGGCGACGCCGTTTATGACGAGGTGGAGCCGATCGTGGATGCAATCACTCCCGTTCCCGGCGGTGTCGGCGCGGTCACAACCTCCGTACTGCTTTCGCACGTTGTTGAAGCTGCCAAGCGTGCGGCAAGCTTGGAGCAGAGCCCAAAATGAAGAAGCTGAAAGAGCTTTCTCCCGAAAAGGCATTGCGGCTGCTGTTTCTTCTGTTTGCGCTTGCTTTCTTCTGCGCTGCCGTTCTTATGCCCGACCGCAGCGATATGATAATAACCGGTTTCCTGAATCTATTGCGCCTTCCCGCTAAAACGCCGACGAACTATTTTTCGCCCGGCTACGGCGGCTATGCAGGCACCTTCCTGAATATCGGCTGTGTGTGCCTGATCTGCACGGCGCTGTGTTTCCTTCCAAAGGCAAAAATCAACGGCGTGACCGTTCTTGCCGTGATTTTGACCATCGGTTTCTCTGCCTGGGGCATCCATGTGCTGAATATCTGGTTCGGCTTTTTCGGCGTGGCTCTTTACTGCCTTGTCAAAAAAGACCGTCTCGGCAACCACATCCATACGATGCTCTTTACCACCGGTCTTGCTCCGCTGTATTCCGACCTGATGCTCTATTATCCCGGCGCGGACTATGCGGGCTTTCGCTGGCAGGGCATTTTGCTGGCACTGGCTGTCGGCATATTTGTCGGCTTCCTCCTGCCGGCAATGCTGCCTCATTCGCCCGCAATGCACAAGCATTACAATCTCTATTCCGCTGCCATACCGATCTGCCTGATGGCGTTTTTCCTGCGCGGTGTTCTTTACATTGTGCTCGGAGCGGCCAGAGGCGGCAGCGATGTCGGCCCGATCAAAAACGAATATGCCGGTCTGCAATTCGCCTCTCAGACGATTTGCAATGTTTTCTGCATCGTTCTTTTCGGTCTGTGCATTCTCTTTGCCCTGCTGATGGGCTGCAAAATAAAGGACTATCTCGCGCTGATGAAGGACACCGGCTACCGCACCGACTTTATCGATCGGTATGGAATTGCCGTTTCTGTCATGAATATCGGCGTGTTCGGACTGTTCATTCTTTTGTATTATAATCTCGTTTCCCTGCTCGGCAGCAACAACGCCGTATTTAACGGCGTGACCTTCGGCTGTATCTTCTGTATGCTCTCAACCGGCTGCGTCGGCTCCCACCCGCGCAACATCTGGCCCATCATGGCCGGCTATGTTATTGCATCCTTCCTGACACGCTGGATCAGTCTGTATCTTCTGCATTTCACCACATTTACAATGACAATCGACGCGCAGGCCATTCTTGTCGGTCTGTGCTTTGCAGGAGGACTTTCTCCGATTTCCGGCAGATACGGCCGCAGATACGGAATACTGGCAGGTATGCTGCATTTCTGCCTTGTCACAAGCGCTCCTCTGCTGCACGGCGCATTCTCCCTGTATAACGGCGGCTTTACGGCCGGCATAACCTGTATGCTGCTTGTTCCCGTTTTGGAGCATTTTTGCAGAACCAAAGAGGAGCGACCGGAAGCCAAAAAAATCGGCAGCAAATGATGCCGCTGCCAAAAAGGTTGTGTTTTTCCCATGACAAAAAAGTTTTTTTCACTGGCGCTGTGCCTTGTGCTGCTTGCCGCAAGCTGCGGCTGCA
>JAEDKB010000002.1 GCA_016296045.1 Oscillospiraceae bacterium | reverse complement strand
TGACGCACCTTCGGTGCTATAAAAAGCTTTTCAAGCTTTTTATGAAGAACTAGTAGGAAGCGGACGATTGAGGATTCTGCCGATCCGTCCGGAGAAGAAAAAGCGGCTGCCGAAAAACAGGAGGTTCCGATTTTCGCGGAACACACTGTTTTTCGGCAGCCGCTTGCTTTCGCGCACATCATTCCGGAAGCTCCCGATACATCGCCGAAGCATCGTCCTTGCGGACAGCCTCCGCAACCGCCAAAACTTCAACGGCGACCGTGCGGCTTCCAAAGGCAATTCGAATCACATCGCCTACCTTCACATCATAGGAGGCCTTCGCAGGTCGGTCGTTCACCGTGACGCGAGCGTTATCGCAGGCATCGTTTGCAACCGTGCGGCGCTTAATCAGGCGCGAAACCTTCAGGTATTTATCCAATCGCATGGAATCATCTCCGTTCAAAAAATAGAGATTTCGGGAAAACCCGAAAATGGAAAAGGGGCTGCCGCACGGCAACCCCTTTTTTGCTTATTTTGCAGCGTCCTTGAAAGCCTTGCCGGCCTTGAAAACCGGAACACGGCTTGCGGGGATCTCGATTGCTTCCTTGGTCTTGGGGTTACGGCCCACACGAGCGGGACGGCACTTCAGTTCAAAAGAGCCAAAGCCAACGAGCTGTACCTTATCGCCCTTGACGACGGAATCCGTAATGGTTTCAACGGTAGCTGCCAGAGCCTTTTCTGCATCCTTCTTGGAAATGCCGGCCTTGCAGGCAATCTCAGCAATCAGTTCAGTCTTGTTCATAATTGTACCTCTTTCTCAATGTTTTATCATCATTTCATAGTCTTTGAAAAATTCGTCAGCGGCACTTGCGCCGCAGGTGATCCGATTTTTTCTCTGCTTATAAAATTTACCACAAATCAATAAAATAAGCAAGTAAAAACTTGGAAAAATCAGTGAATTCTAAGAATTTTTGCTAGTTTATCGCCCTTTGGAAGCAGTGTGCAGTCATAATAGGTAATTGCTTTTAGCAAAATGACCAGTAACACATACACCACCACGGCTGCGGCGATTGCGCCGAGGCAGCAAATCGCTACGCTGCCAATGAACGCGGACAGCAGACGGTAGACACCGAAGGCCGCCGCACCCATAACAATCGCGGCAATTCCGCTCTTCCAGACAGCTTTGAAAACTTTGGGCGGCTCCTGCATAATGCGCCGCATCGTGAACAGATTCAGCACCATATAGACAAGGAAGCACGCCAATGTTCCGATCGGAGCGCCGAGGATACCGACTGCCGGATTTCCGACCAGAATATAGTTCACAACCACCTTGACGATGCCGCCGATCAGCATATTGATCATCGGAAGCCACGGACGATTGTGCGCCTGCATCACCGCAGTTGTGACCGTGGTGATGCCGTTGATGAGCACGGTCGGGGAAAGCAGCGCCAATAGAATTGCCGCCATCGCATTGCGCTCATCGCCGTAGTTGCCAAGCAGAATCATGATCGGCTCGCTGAGCGTCAGAAGACCGAGCATACACGGCATGGCAATCAGACCGGTCAAGCGCAAAGAGGAATCCTGCACCATTTTGACATTCGCATGATCCTTCTGTGTCAGATAACCGGTGATCGCCGGAATGATCGCTGCGGTGATGCAGGGGAAGAATGCCGTCGGAAAATTGAAAATCGTCTGGCACAGCGCATAGACGCCGCTCTGATTCTCCACGGCAGTCTGCATAACCTCGTTCCATGAGAGCGTCCCATCCGCAGCCGCCATCGTCATCATTCTTCCCATCCAGCTCGCAGCACCCGCCGCGGTTGCATCCGCAGCCTCCAGCAGACGGCGCGTAACCATGATCTCATCGATCAGGTTGATGAGCTGAAGACCGGCAGCGCCGAGCGTGATCGGTACCGCGATGGCAAGGAGTTTTTTGGTTGTTTTCCCGACTGAAAGCGCTGTTCCGCCAAGGGCGGAAACACGCGACCGATTGCGGCGGTATTTGATGATTACATACAATGCGGAGCCTGCCGCGCCGATGCTGATACCGGCAATGGAGGCACCGGAGGCCAGCGCAAGATCGCCCGTGTATTTCTTTACCAGATAGGCAAATGCCAAACCCAGCAGCAGCTTGCCAAGCGCCTCAATGACCTGACTGACCGCCGTAGGCGTCATATCGCCCTGCCCTTGGAAATAACCGCGGCAGGCGGAAGCAACGCAGATGCACAGCACGGCCGGTCCGAGCGCAAAGATCGAATACCAGGAATTCGGCATGGACATGACATCGCTTGCCAGCCACTTCGGGAAAATCATCATGACTCCCGTTCCGAGGAAGCCAATGGTCAGGTAGGCTGTCAGCGCCGTTGAGAAAATACGCTGCATCTGCTTGCCGTTGCCCTGCGCCTGTGCCTCGGAAACCATGCGGCTCATCGCAACCGGCAGGCCCGTCGTCGATACGACGAGGAGTACCGTATAGATCGCATACGCCTTGTTGAAGTATGCAAAGCCCTGAGAATCAATGATCTGATTTAACGGCAGCTTATAAAGCATGCCGATGACCTTAACGACGATTGTCGAAAGAGACAGTATCGCCGCACCGGTCAAAAAGTTTTGTTTTTTGACTTTACCGTTTTTCAAGCTCAACCTTCCTTTTTGCCAAACAGCTTCGGCATCACATACTCTGCCATTTCACGAACTACCGCTTCCAGATCGATGGTGTAATATTTTCCGGCCGCATAGAGAATCTTGCCGCGCACCATTGTCATCACAACATCATGTCCGCTGACGCAGTAGGCAAGGTGGCTGATCACATTGTGACAGGGCATCAGATGCGGCTGGGTGAAGTCCAGCAGAATCAGGTCGGCATCCATGCCGAGCTTGATCATGCCGCATTCGGCCTCACGTCCCTGCGCTCTGGCGCCGCAGACCGTTGCCATCATCAGCGCCGCCTGTGCCGGCAGCGCCTTCGGATCAAGACTGCGTCCCTTTGCCATCAGCGTGGCAGCGCGCACCTCCTCGAACAGATCGAGCGTGTTGTTTGAAGCATTGGAGTCCGTTCCGAGCGCGACATTCATGCCGGCTCTGACCATATCCTCGACCTTCGCACAGCCGGAGGCGAGCTTTAAGTTGGAGCAGGGATTATGGACTGCGGAAACCTTGCGCTTTGCAAGCAGCGCCATATCCTCCGGCTCCAGCCAGACGCAGTGCGCCGCAATCGCAGGCTTTGCGTCCCAGACATGGTGGCAGTCCAGAAGCTGCGCGGCCGTCAGCCCGTAACGCTCCTTGCACGCCTCATGCTCAGACTTTGTTTCCGACAGATGTACATGCATTCCGATGCCTTCGTTGATTGCATATTCGCTCACCGCATCCCATGCGCGATAATCGGAGGTGTATTCGGCATGGATGGAAGCATCCACACGAATTCGCCCGTTATCGTAGCCGTGCCACTTGTTTTTCAGTTCGACCATTTCCCTGCATCGTACATTGGTCTCAAAATCAAATTCCTCCGACGGAAACAGGGTAATGGCACGGGACAGATTCGCTTTGATGCCGGAATCGGCAACTGCCTGCGCAACATCGTCACAGAAATAATACATATCGGATACGGAGGTCGTTCCGAAACGGAGCGATTCGGCAATCGAAAGCAGTGTTCCTGCCTTCACGCAGCGACCGTCCAACCGATCCTCTGTCGGAAAAATGTACTGCTCCAGCCAAGTTTGCAGCTCCACATCGTCTGCATAGCCGCGCATGGGCGACATGGGCAGATGGGTATGGCAGTTGATCAGACCGGGCATCAGCACCATGCCTTCGCCGTTGATGATCTTCTGCGGCTGCTCCTCCGGCGCTTTTCGGGAAATGTAGCTGATCTTGCCGTCTGTGACACCGACAAAGCCGGAAAACAAAACGCGCAGATCCTCATCCATCGTTACAACCGTAACATTTGAAAACAACGTATCCATTCAGTCAATCCTTTCTGTGCTGTTTTACGGAAGCAGGGCAAACGCTTTCTCCTTCTGCCGCAGGATGTCCTCGATGCGCTCGATATACTGCTGCGGAAACTTCGGGTTGTGAAAACGCTCCAGCTTCCCGTCGGCAAGGTTGATCTTTGTCATTCCTCCGCCGCCGAGCGAAATGATGGAATGAAGCTCCTCCATCATATAGATATTATATCGTCCGATAAAGCCCGGCTTGCACCAGCCGACATTCTCAAAGCTGCCGGACATATATTTCTGCCGGTAAAGATAATACGGCGCGTAACCGCTTTCGCGCAGACGTTTTTCCGCATACGAAAGCATTTGGCTGACCTCCTGCGCCGTAGGCAGACGAAAGCGCTCAAAGAACAGATCGGCACCCTTTTTCAGCGCCAGCGTATGCACCGTGATATTCGACGGCGCAAGCGAGAGCACTCGTTCCAAAGAGTCGGCAAACGACTCCGGCGTATCTGACGGCAGACCGGCAATCAGATCCATATTGATGCCCTGAAAGCCTGCCTGAAGCGCATCACGGTAGGCGTTTACCGTCTGCTCGCTCGAATGACGGCGTCCGATGCATTCCAGAACGGAATCGTTCATCGTCTGCGGATTGATGCTCATGCGGTCGCAGCCGCCGTCAAAAATCGCCTTCAGCTTCTCCATGCTGAGGGTGTCGGGTCGTCCGCCCTCTACCGTATATTCTATCAGCTCTGTCAAGTCAAAATTCCCGGCAATTACGCGCATGAGCCGTTGTATTTGCGCTGTAGACAGTGTCGTCGGTGTTCCTCCGCCGATATAGATCGTGCGAACGCACTTGCCGGAGGCCTTTACAAGCCTGCCGACGTGCTCGATCTCACGCTCCAGCGCCTGCAAAAAATCCGGCAGCAGCTTTTGAAGCTTCTCTACACTGGCGCTGACAAAGCTGCAATAGCTGCATCGGGTCGGACAAAACGGAATCCCGATATAAAGGGAAATGTCATTTTCACGCAGGCACTTTGCAGCCTGAACCGTTGCAAGAGAGGCTTCCACACAAAGTCTCCTGCGCTCCGGACTGACATGGTAAAGCTCCTTCAACAGCCTGTCGGCGCTCTTTTTGTCGCCGCCCGCAAGCAAGTGGCGCGTTGTCAGCTTGGTCGGACGAACGCCCGAAAGACTGCCCCACTGCGGCGCTTCTCTCAGCTCCAGCGCGGCAGCGTAGTAGGCATTTTGCAGCAGGCGGCGGCGCGAAGCAACATCTGCCTGCGCCGTTTTCATGCGGCGCTGTGCATACGCCGTCCTGCCCCCAAGCGTGATTTTTGCCGAGGCGGTCAGATAGGTCGTTCCGGCCGACAGCGAGGAAATCGCCCCGTCGCCCGTAAAGGGAGCGTCCACAGGCTCCATCGGTTCGTCGGGGAACAGTGCCAATTGAAGCTGCTCGACGGCATAGCGATCGTCATGACCGCGTAAATATAATTTCATGGGAGATTTCTCCTGATATGGTTTACATAATAAACTGTTTTTGAGCTATGACGACAAAATCGGACTGATTGAAAGTCCACACTGCTCTCTCATCTTTTCATTCTGAGGGAGCATAGGGACCGAAGAATCTACTCCGTCATCCACTGTTTTGTCATTCTGAGGAACGCAGTGACGAAGAATCTTTTCTCCATCGAAAGTGCGAAGATCCTTCGCTAACGCTCAGGATGACATACGGAATAGATCCCTTTGCTTCCTTTGGAGCAAAGACCTCTATCGCCATTGATCCTGCCCGTCAAAGAAAATCGCTGCTTTGTTACCGAAGGTAGGGATTATACGCCCGTTCGCGCTCCAGTGTTGATGCCTCTCCGTGACCGGGGTAGACGGTAAGGTTTTCCGAAACAGCGCGCAGCTTTTTGAGGCTTTCACGCATCTTTGCCGCACTTCCGCCGGGCAGGTCTACTCTGCCGCAGGAGCCGGCAAACAGCGTATCTCCCGAAAACAGTGCGTTTTCACAGCGCAGACAGACGGAGCCCGGCGTATGTCCGGGCGTATGCATGACCGAAAACGTCAGCTTTCCGACCTGCACCGTGTCGCCGTCTGTATAGGTATCGGTATAATACAGCGTTCCCGCCGTCAATCGTGACGGCATGGTCTGCTCCGCTTCGTGCATCCAAACCGGACAGGAAGCCGCCTGCGCAAGCGTCTTTACGCCGCCGACATGGTCAAAATGTCCGTGGGTCAGCAAAATCGCGCCCAAATGCAGGCACTCTGCTTTCAGGTGCGACAAGATAAGCTCCGGCTCATAGCCGGGATCGATCACGGCGGTCACGCCGTCTTCATCGCTGACAAGATAACAGTTGGTCTGGTAGTTGCCCAGTGTCAGAGTGCGAATTTTCATGAACATTCCCTCACATCAGTTCATCCGTATCGAGCAAAATGGTAACCGGACCGTCGTTTTCCGAGGCGACCAGCATATCGGCACCGAACTGACCGTGCTGCGGCTCATGACCGAGCGCACGGCATTCGTCCAGAAACTGCTCATACAGCGCCGCAGCGATCTGAGGACCGGCAGCGCCGACAAAGCTGGGGCGCTTCCCCTTTTTGCAGTCGGCATACAGGGTAAACTGGCTGACAACCAGCACCTGACCGCCGACCGCGTCCAGATTCAGATTCATTTTATCGTTTTCATCGCAGAAAACACGCAGTCCAAGCGCCTTTTCCGCCAATTTTTTGCATTTTTCAGGCGTGTCATCGGGAGCAACGCCCAGCAGGATCAAAAAACCCTTGCCGATTCTTCCGACGATCTCTCCGCCGATTTCCACCGACGCGCTTTTCACGCGTGTAACGACCGCGCGCATCAGTTTTGACCTCTGCGCACATCGATCACACCGTCGATGGCTCGCATCTTATTGCGGATGGCCTCCAGCTCGGTAACATTCCGAACCTCAAAGGTGGCGATCATGCGCGCCCTGTCCGTAGATGTCTCACGGGCAGAAATCTCCGTCACACGCACCTTCGCGGCGCTGAGCGTCGAGGCAATATCCATCCAGATGCCGTCACGATCCACGCAGTCGATCTCAAAGGTGGTCGAAAACGGCTTTTCCTCCGCAGCCGACCAGAATACCTTGACCCAGCGTCCTGCCAGCTTCGCGTCGTTCAGGTTGACATTCTTACAGTCCTTGCGGTGGATCGACACGCCGTAGCCTTTGGTGATAAAGCCGATAATATCATCGCCCGGCACCGGCGTGCAGCAGCGTGAGAATTTAATCATGCACGATTCGATGTCCTCAACGATAACGCCGCTGTCCTTATGGCGGCTGGCTTTCCCCGGCTGCGATTCGGCAACCTTAAAGGCTTCCTTTTCTTTCTGCTGACGGTTTGCCTTTGTCAGCTCCTCACGGATGCGTCCAAACGCCTTGACCGCTGTCAGACCGCCGTAGCCGATGGCCGCGTACATATCGTCCAGCGATTCAAAGGACAGCTTTTTCAGCAGCGTGGGCAGAAGCTCCGCATCCTGCAAAACCGAGGGATTGATGCCGCCGCGGCGAAGTTCTCCTTCAAAGCTTGCCTTGCCGTGCGCGACATTTTCTTCGCGCTTTTCCTTCTTGAACCACTGCTTGATCTTTGTCCGCGCCTGATTGCTGTTGCAGATTTTCAGCCAGTCACGGCTGGGGCCCTTCGCCGACTTGGAGGTCAGAATCTCAACAATATCGCCATTGATCAGACGCTGATCGAAGCTCGCGATCCGGTTGTTGATTTTCGCACCGATCATCGTGTTGCCGACGCCGGAATGGATGGCGTAGGCAAAATCGATCGGCGTGGAGCCGGCAGGCAGAGACATGACCTTGCCCTTCGGCGTAAAGACAAAGACTTCATCGTCGAACATATCCACCTTAAGGGAGTGGATATAGTCCTCCGCATCGTTTTCCTCCTGCTGACTTTCGAGCAGACGGCGCACCCATTCAAAGTCCTTTTCGTTGCCGCCTTCAATGCCCTCTTTGTATTTCCAGTGTGCGGCAATGCCGTATTCTGCCGTTTCGTGCATTTCCCAAGTACGGATCTGCACCTCAAAGGGGATGCCCTCCTTCCCGATGACGGTGGTATGCAGGCTTTGATACATATTGGGCTTGGGTGTGGAAATATAATCCTTAAAGCGGCCCGGAACCAGATTGAACAGGTCATGGATATGGCCGAGAACGTTATAGCAATCGGGAATGGTATCGACAATAACGCGGAAGGCATACAAATCGTACAGCTCTTCAATGCGCTTGTCCTGCGATTTCATCTTGCGGTAGATGGAATAAACGTGCTTGATGCGTCCGTAGATCGAGCCGTGGATGCCCACGGAGGACAATCGCGTGGTGATCTTGCTCTGAATGGCGCGCATAAAACGATCAGCCTCTTGCTGATGCGCTTCCAGATAGGACATGATGCTGTTATATCCGTCCGGATCGAGATATTTGAGACTGGTATCCTCCAACTCCCATTTGATCTTCTGCATACCAAGACGGTGCGCCAGAGGCGCGTAAATGTCCATCGTCTCGCGGGATTTGGACACCTGCTTCTCCGGAGTCTGGTATTCCATGGTGCGGGTGTTATGCAGTCGGTCGCAGATTTTGATGAGAACGACACGGATATCCTTGCTCATGGCCATGAACATCTTACGGAGGTTCTCCATCTGCTGCTCTTCCAGCGTGGAATACTGCACACGGGTCAGCTTGGTAACGCCCTCGACCAAGGAGGCAACCGTAGAACCAAACTGACGGGCAATTTCATCATAGGTAGAATCGGTATCTTCAATGCAGTCGTGCAAAATCGCGCCGAGAATGGCATCGGTATCCAGACCGGTTTCCGCGACGATTTCCGCAACCGCCAGCGGATGGATGATGTAGGGAGATCCATCCTTGCGTTTCTGATTGCGATGCTTCTTCTCCGCATAGGAGACCGCACGGTCAATGGCCTGCATATCGGCCTGCGGACAATGCAGCGCGATCATGCGCTTCATACTTTCATAATGATCGGCAAAGGTTTCCATTCACTCACCTCGCAGAGAATGATATAACTGACTGTTTTCAAGCGGATTCGGGGCACTGCTCAGGCAAAGCGTGATTTTTAAAGCCGTATGCTCTCGAATGTATGTGACAAAGCCAAGCTCCTGTAAAATCTCCAGACAGCTCAGTGTGCGGCGGATGCTGTGGCGGTTTTCGGAAAGCGTGGCAATCCCGAGACAAAGCTCCATCAGATCACAATACAGCGTCCTTCCCGGCGGCACATGGGCACGCAGATAACGCCATACATCCGCCACATCGCTGCGGTCCGGCGCAATCATCGCCTTTTCCGCCGGCGTCAGCGGCTCTCGCTCCATATAGCGGTCAAACAGCGCCGCCGGATATACCTTGCGCAGCCCGATCAGACTGAGCTGAACCGTGCGCACGCCGCGATAATCGTTGATTTGCAGATGAAACGCCACGTCTATCCGATCACCGATGCACAGCTTCTTCACCAGATTCCCGCCGGAAAAATAGATGGCATTCAGCTCTGTTCCGTCCAGCGAACGAAGCCGCAGACGCAGATGCTTTCCGTTTCCCACCGTTCCGATCCGCTCGATGATCATTTCACTCAGGCAGAACACGGGCTTCGGGCAGCCGGTGCCGCACGGCTCCAGCTGGGACAATCCGTCCACATTTTCCTCCGTCAGAAGATTCGCCGTTACCTCACAGTCGATCTCCAATGCGGATCTTGCCTGTCCGGAGGCGTTAAACGCCTCAGCGCGCCGACAGATGCGGCGGCGGAATTCATCGATATTATTCCGCATAATGGTAAAGCCGGCTGCCAGCTCATGACCGCCGTAGTCCTCCAACAGATCCGACAGCTCCGTCAGAGAGGCAAACAGATTAAAGCCTCCGTAGGAACGGGAGGAGGCCTTGCCGTGATCTCCGCTCAGGCAGATCAAAAACGTCGGACGGCCGTATTCCTCGCTCAGCCGTGAAGCTACGATCCCGACAACGCCCTGATGCCAGTTCTCGCCGGCAAGCACGATGGCGCTGTCGTTCATCCGTTTGCCGCCGCGCAGACGGCTTGTCGCCTCACGGTAGATCTCATATTCCGTGCTCTGACGCTCCCGATTCAGGCGGCAGAGCGTTTCGGAAAGCTCCTTTGCCTCTGCCTCATCCTTCGACAGGAACAACTGCACCGCCAGCTCCGCGTGCTCCATGCGTCCTGCCGCGTTGATGCGCGGCGCAAGCACATAGCCGATCGTCGAGGCCGTGATCTGCTGAGCATCGCAGCCGCAGGCCTGAATCAACGCACGAACCCCGATTCGCTTCGGATTCTGAAGCGCCGCCAGCCCCATTGCCACAAGATGCCGGTTTTCACCGCACAGGGGCATCACGTCCGCAATCGTTCCCAGACAGAACAGGTCGCAGTATCGGCGGGCAATCGCGTCCTGATCGGCGCTCAGCGCCGCAGCCAGCTTAAAGGCAATGCCCACGCCGGATAAATTCGTATGCGGATAGGTGCGGTCGGCACGGTGCGGATCGATGACCGCCGCCGCACGGGGCAATTCGTCCTTACATTCATGGTGGTCGGTGATGACGAGCGTGATCCCCCTTCGGGCACACAGCTCCGCCTCCTCCAGCGCGGTAATGCCGCAATCGACCGTAATGATCGTCCGCACTCCCTCGTCATAGAGCTGCTCAATGGCGCCGATGTTCAGACCATAGCCTTCCTCAAGCCGTCCGGGAATATGGGCGATACAATCGGCTCCGACAGAGCGCAGATAATCCGTCAGCAGACACGTCGCCGTGATACCGTCAACATCGTAATCTCCGAATACGGCAATTTTTTCTTTCTTTTCCAGGGCGGCTCGCACCGCCGCTACCGCACGATCCATCTCCTTCATGGCAAACGGATCGTTCAGCGGCGCATTTGTATCGAGAAGCGCCGCCGCCTTTTCCGGGGTGTCAAATCCCCTGCTGCACAGCACTCGCGCCGTCAGCGGACTGTAGCCTGCTGCGCACAGCTTCGCTACCGCGCTCTCCTCCGGCACCGCTATCTTCCAGATTCCGTACTTCACTCCAATACCATCCCATTTTATTTTTCTTTTTATTATAACAAATATTTGCTTCGGGTACAATAGACGATACACAAAAAGTATCCCTCAAAAGACCCGCTTTTTGATATTCTGCCCGAAAGGAGGTCTGCTTTTGAAAAAGCTGCTGTCATTTCTGCTGACCCTTGCACTGATTGCCGGATTTCTGCTCTGGGAAAATGTCTCGATCTGCGCGGTGGAAGAAACCGTCGCGCTGCCGGCGCTGCCGAAAAGCTTTGATTCGCTGCGGCTGGTACAGATCTCCGACCTGCACGGCAGGAGCTTCGGAGACGGCAACACGCGCCTGATTGACGCCGTTCAAAAGGCCGCTCCCGACTTGATCTGCATTACGGGCGACCTGTTCGACGAAAAAACCGACCTTTCCGTTTTACCGCCGCTTCTTTCCGCTCTGACCGAGCTTGCGCCGACCTACTATGTTACCGGAAATCACGAATGGCAGGTAGACTCTCTGCGCGATATTTTATCCATGATGCAGCAGCTCGGTGTGCAGGTGCTGCAAAACACCTACCATGTGCTGCATCGCGGCGGGGAAAAAATCGTTTTGGCAGGCGTGGACGATCCCTGCGGTCCGCTGGATCGAACCATGCCCGACGAGCTGGTGCGGCAGATTCGTATCAACGAGGGAGAAAATGTTCCCATTTTGATGCTCTCGCACCGCAATGACGAGCTGAGTATGTGGTCGGAACTGAATGTCATGCTCGTGCTCAGCGGACACTGTCACGGCGGTGTGATCCGCCTGCCGCTGGTCGGCGGCGTGTTTGGCACACATCGGGAGCTGTTCCCCGATTTTGATGCCGGTATCTACCGAAAAAACGGCACCGCATTGTATGTCAGCCGCGGCCTCGGTTTCAGCGGTGTCCGCTTCCGCCTGTTTAACCGTCCGCAGCTTTCGGTACTCTGCCTGAAAAATCCGAATTCGTAAACAAATCGTAAATTCTTTCCTGTTGCTCTTGTAAAAATCAAAAGCAGATTTATAATAATTCTCAGGTGATAAATATGTTCAGACGTATCGGTGAATCCGTCCGCAAATTTATGTACGGGCGCTACGGTTCCGACCAACTCAATATTGTACTTTTGGTTGCAGCGATTGCGGTCAGCCTTACCAATTCGTTTTTGTCGCTGATTTTCCGAAATTCCTTTGTATACATCCGAATTTTGAACCCGATCCTCTATCTGCTGATGCTCGCTCTGCTCGGCTTCGGAATTTTTCGGATGCTCTCGCGCAACATCTATGCGCGTCAGAAGGAGAATCGCAAATTCCGTCAGCTTTGGACGTGCCTGACCGACCGGAAAAACCGCTATTTCCGCTGCCCGAAATGCAAGCAAACCGTCCGCGTTCCCCGTAAACGCGGAAAAATCAACATCACCTGCCCGAAATGCGGCGAACGGTTTATCAAAAAGACATAATGAATCAAAAACCACGGCAGCACAGCCCGTTCCTGACGAGCTATGCTGCCGTGATTTTTTTACGAATACCTGATAGAAATCTTGAATTCTTTCCGGAGCACCTTCCGTATATGTCATTCTGAGGAACGCAGTGACGAAGAATCCTTTCTCTATCAAAGGTGCGAAGATCCTTCGCTTTCGCTCAGGATGACATAGAAAGGAACCATGTTTCGGCATCGATACATATACGCTCTCTTGTCATTCTGATACGAATACCTGACAGGAACCTTTAATTCTTTCTATCAGGTATTCGTATTATTCCTCCGGCGGCAGATTGTCGCCGAAAATCGTGCGCCAATAATCCTTTTCCAAAATCCATTGTGAAACAAGAAATTTATCCGCGACCTTCTGATTGTAATACCGCACCATATCCTTTGAAAGCGGTTGCTCCGTAAAGCTCGTCACTGTTTCATCCGAGGAGTAGAACGAGCCCTTCTCCGTCAGCCAGCTTCGATCCGAAAAGATAATCAGCGGCTCTGCTTCGGAGAATACATCATGCCCCATATACAGACGGGAATCAAATTCCAGCCCGAACAGATTTGACAGCGTGGGCAGCAGATCAAGCGACGAGCAGGGCCAATCCACCGTTTCCGGCGTCATTCCCTCTTTGTAGATGATGCAGGCGTTGCGGTAAAGCTCAAAACGCGGATCGATCTCATGCCCGGCAAGCTCGCTGATCTGTTCGTTTGTCAGTCCGTAGGGATAATGGTCCGCCGTCAGAACGATCACCGTGTTTTCCAGAACACCGGCCTCCTCCAGCCGCTGCAGCAGAAGCTCCAGCGCACGATCCAGCTCAATCTGGCAGGCAAGATACGCCTGAACCGCCTCGCTGTAAGGCAGCTCCTCCACCAGCTCCCGATTCTTCGCCGCGATGCAGTTGCCGTCAAAGCTATACTCCAGATGTCCCGATACCGTCATATAATAGGTATGGAACGGTTCTTGGTTTACATAATCTTCCGTTGTCAGATCGATCATTTCCACATCGGACTCCGGCCACTGCTCCTCGACCTCCAACCCTCGGCCGAGCGCCTTAAAAACATAGCCCAAATTCGGGTGGGACTTGTCGCGGTGGTAGTAAGTGGCGGTATGATCGTGATAAGCCTGCGCACTGTAACCAAGACGCTTGAGCTGCTGCGCCATTGTCAGCGGCATGGCATTATCCTGCGTGTCGCTCATGCTCCAGGTGCCTGATTTCGGAATCGTTCCGGTCAGGGCAACATATTCGCCGTCCGAGGTTGAAACCCCCCAGTAGGCGGTATAGAAATTTGTGAAATTGAAGCCCTGTGTCTGTAGCTTATAGAGTGTCGGCGTCAGCTCCGGATCGATGGCAAGGTAGGAAAAGCCCTCCGCCGTAATCTGAATCAGATTGCAGCCCGCAAACATCCCGGTCTTTTCATTTTTATTTGTGGGCGTACGCTCGCTGAAATACTGATCGAGCATGGCAAGCGTTTCGTCCGTTTCCTCCTGTGCCCGCGCCGCAAAGTCAATATCCAGCACGTTCGGAGAGGTATCGATTATCGGCTCCGGCTGCGTCGTTTCCGGCTCGGCAGGCACACTTTCCGTGTTTTCCGGCGCGGCTTCTGTCGCTTCCGGCTCCTCCGGACGTTCCGGCTCCGATAAGCGGCCGCCGTCAAAGCCGAACAGCCAGCGGTGAATGTCCAATCGGAAGGAGGGAAGCAGCCCGATATGGTACGCGCCCTGCTGCAAATCATTGGTGTCATAATAGACATGATACGCTGAGACGGAGGATTCCATGCCGAACAGCGGCAGCAGCGCTATCACGCCGAAATGCAGGCAGACCGCCAGCACCAACGCCGAAAGTCTGCAATACCAATGGCGGAGCCTCGGTTCTTCAAACACACAGCCGAACACCGTCAGAGCGATCGCGGGCAAAAGCAGCAGCAGCAACGGCACCGCCTTGACCCACAGTGCCTTGAGAATGATTCTCCAGAATTCAACGATCTGTCCGCCGTTGCCCATGGAATAGAAATTGTAAAAGCAATGAAATTTATAATAGTAAATGGTCTGCGAAATATAAAACAGGAGCAGCCCGAAAACACAGATGTGCTCGATCACACGGTTGACCCGTTTGGGGAAAACACTGCACAGCCCGTAGACGATCAGCGCCGCGACAAGCGAAAACAGCGCGGTAACAATCAATCCGTTTGCCCAAAACGGCCGATTCGTCGTGGCGCGGACAACACATTCGCTCCAGAAAATATACAGCCAGAAGATCGGCAGCAGCCATTCTCTTGCAAGACGTTTTTTTCGCCAAGCACAGGCTTTTTTCTCTTTTGGTTTTTTCATGCAACCCCTTCTTCCCACAAATCATCCAATCAACGGTTTCTCTGATACCAATCACCGATGCCGCTGACAAAATTCAGACGGAATCATGCTTGGTAATTTTTTATTGAAATAAATGTCTTCCCTTCAGCCAAAACAACATATGCATATATGCTTTGGCTTTATTCGGAAACGTTATTATACACAATTCGACCGTTTTTGTAAAGTATCGGCATGGGAGCGTCGAATACTTGTCTTTTTCGTGCCTCCCGATTTTCCGAATCGCGCATAAAAAAGGGGCTGCCTCACTGTGTTCGTGAGATAGCCCCTTTGTCTTCTGTTCGGATTCTTTAGACTGCGATATCCTCAAAATCCTCATCAAAAACTTCATCCTTCTTTGTCGGAAGCAGGCTCTTAATATCATCCCAGAAGTGGACAATGGCAAGCGCCATGGCTCCGAGGGTTACAACCGCACCAACGACAGTAAGGATAATTCTCAGCGTGTTGTTCTTCATTTCATCTACCTCCAAACGATTTTGGATATCTTCCTATCTATAGTATACCGCATTTTTTTGATAACGCAAGCATTTTTTGTTTTTTTTACACTTTTGTAATGTAATCCGGTTTGCGCGGTGCTTTCTCCCTGAAATCTCCGCTCGGATAGCCGAGAATGCAATGCCCGACGCCGATCCAGTCGCCCTCTACGCCCCATTTTTTCAGCAGCGTCTTGCCCTCCTCGGAGGCAAATTCCTCACGGGCGCGGTGGATCCAGCACGACCCGACACCGATCGACCATGCTGCGTTGAGCATATTGCCGATCACAAGCGAGCCGTCCTCCACGCCGGTAAAGGCCGACGCGGCAGCCAGCACAATGCAAACGGTCGGCGCACCGTAAAACGGATGCGCGTCGGGCTTGCCCATGATGCGTGCATTCATCTTCTCCAACTGTGCAATGTCCTCCGGCTTTTGCAGAACAACGATCTTCGGAGACTGACGTCCCATTCCCGTCGCGGCATAGGTACCGGCACGCAAAATTGCCTGCAAATCCTCCTCCTTGAGCTGCTCGGATGCGTAGCTGCGGCAGCTTCTGCGCTGCTCCAGGCATTTCAGCACTTCGTTCATACGCTCATTCCCCTTTCTTTACAAATATCCATACATACCGCGGACGGACACCTCTCCGGTGCTGATTACGGCGCGCTCCCCCGTCTGATAACGGACAATCAGGCCGCCGTTTTGGTCTATGCCCTCTGCAAACGCGTCCGTGCGCTCCGTTCCGCGAATGATCTGTACCTCTTTTCCCACAGTGATGCACGCCGCCTGATATTCCCGCATCCATTCCTCTTTCTGCGTCAGAAGCGCCGCGTCCATCTCCTGAAGACGCACGATCATGGCCGCAGCAAGCTCGTTCGGGTCAATGCTTCGTCCGACAATCTCCTGCAAAGAGGTCGCCATGACGCGCACCTCTTTCGGCAGTTCATCAAGCGCCGTGTTGCAGTTAACGCCGATCCCGACAATCACACTCTGAAGCGCACCCGAGCCCGCCTCCGTAGTGAGCTCCGTCAAAATTCCGCAGAGCTTTTTCCCGCGATAAACCAAATCGTTCGTCCACTTGATATCTGCATAAATGCCGCAGCAGTCAAAAATCGCACGGCGCACCGCAACCGCCGCCATCGGTGTCAGATGCAGCAGTTCCTCGGCGGACGCATTCGGACGAAGAAGCACCGAGAGATAAACGCCGCCCGGCGGTGAAACAAACACTCTCCCCAGCCGCCCCCGACCGCCGGTCTGTTTTCCCGTAAGAATCACCGTTCCATGCGCTGCATCACACATACGCTTGAGCGCGTTATTGGTCGAATCGGTCTCACGCAAAACCTGAAAACTCCAACTGTTTCCGGGCAGAAGCGATGCCAGCCGTTCCTGCGAAAGCTCCTGACGCAGCAAGCAGTAGCCGCGGTTCGGAACGGCATCGATCAAAAAGCCGTCATCACGCAGCCCCGCAATGATCTTGCAGACCGCTACACGGGAAATTCCCAGCGCTTTTCCGAGCTTCTCGCCGGAAATGTATTCTCCGCCGCGCAAAAGCCGCAGCACCTCATTTTTTCGCATGGCATCCCCCCCTTTTCTATCATTGTAAACCTATTTTAAAGAATTGTAAACCGATCCTGCGGATTTTTGATGAAAACTTTTTCTTTTGAATTGTACTTGCATTTTCAGCGCAAAGCCGTTATAATCTTTTTAATTGTTAACCTTAAACAGTAAAAATTGTTAACATTTCAAGGAGTGACTGATCCAAATGAAATCCGACAAACTTCAAAAAATGCTTCTGACCGCCATTTTTGCAGCGCTGACTGCCATTGGTGCGTTTTTGCGCATTCCGGCGGGCTTTACTTCCTTTACGCTTCAGGTATTTTTCACCTGCATGGCAGGTGTGCTGCTCGGACCGTATTGGGGTGCTGCCTCACAGCTCCTTTATGTGCTGCTCGGATTGATCGGAATTCCGATTTTTACGGAGGGCGGCGGAATGACGTATCTGTTCAAGCCGACGTTCGGTTTTCTGCTCGGCCTGATTCCGGCAGCCTTCCTGACAGGGCTTCTGACCGCTCATGTGAAAAGGCTTCCGCTGTTCGGAAGGATCGCCCTCGGGTGTCTTGCCGGTCTGGTCGCGCTTTATGCCATCGGACTTCCCTATATGTATTGGATGCTCGGAGGCGCATTGAGCTTTGGTCAAACGGTCGTTTCGGGCTGCCTGATCTTTCTGCCGTTTGACGCACTGAAAATCATATGCGTGACCCTCCTTGGCATGAAGCTTCTACCCTTGCTGAACAGGCAAAAGGATTTGTCCTCTTAACGTCCCTTTTGACATAATAAACACCCCATTTGTTGGATCGTATATCATACCGTCTAACAAATGGGGTGCATTTCATTTTTCGCAATCGGTTTTTTCTTATGGTTGCTGTGTCGGAAGCTGGGAGGCAACCTCCGCAATGATTTTTACGATTTTTGAGCAGATGCTCTGATAATCCGTCTGCGCCGCTTCGTAATCGTCCAGCGCGTACGTTCCGTCCGTTACCACCTGATCTCGCAGCGTCTCAACGGCTTTGGAAAGCGCATGGATCGCAGCGGAGTATTCCTCCACCCATGCCTTGCTGCTGTCCGCTTCCGCGCAGGACGCTTCCGCCTCCTGCAGCAGCGTGACCGCACTGTTGAGGTATGCCTTTGCGCTTTTCGCGTCCCCTTCATTCAAAAACGATATTCCGGTTTTCAGGCGCGAATCCGCCTCATCTACCGTATCCCGATTTTCCTTGAACAGCGCATAGATCGGGTTGTATTTCACATAATCGCCGAGCTTTAACATCAGCTTGATCTGCGGCAGGAGCTGCGCGTCAAAATTCTTTTCGCCGAGCAGTTGAAGAAACGCCTCGCAGTCGGAATAATTCTGAATTGCCGCACTGCTGACCAGCTCATTTTCTTCTCTGGAGAGGTAGGAATGAGACATCACATAGGTCGTCAGAGCGTCTGCGCCGGAGGTTGTCTGCATGGCAGCCGTTTCACCGTCCATCTGCTCAAACAGCGTTTTTGCCGCAGCATAGTCGCCGTCTTTCAGGGCGTTCCAATAGCGCAGGACCAGCATCGCCTCGCTGTCCTCCTCTACGCGGCTCAAATTGGCAAGCCTGTTCAGCTCCTCCATTTGCGGCGCGGCAAGCGCGTAGTCCGTTTTCGGCAGGATATCATTCAGCTCGCGCTCGATCTTTCCGGCGGAAAGCCAACGCAAAACACCGTTCATTTCCGCATACTGCACGGCCGCATCGGTAAAATTGCAGGTACGAATGGCCTCAACCGTATTGCCGGCGGCAAAATTTGTTGAAAGCACAAGCGCAAGGATCAGCACAAGCACGCCGCCTGCAATCGCCGCCGTAATTTTCTGCGGCTTCTGCCAGACGAGCAGCTTTTTCCACGTTTCGCGGCAGACCAGTTTTTTAAAAAACGCTTGATCGCTCAATTTCTTCCAAAAATCTTTCATTTTTTCTTTCCTCTGCTATTTAACGGTCGGAATCAACGAAAACGGATTTTCAGACAAGCCGTATTCATCGATCAGCTTCCTCGCAGACGGTGCCTGCTGCATCACCTCGCTCAGAATCATCCACCGCTTTCCGGCCGTCCTTGCCACCGAGATTGCCTCGCCCAGAAGCTGTGCGGAAAATCCCTTTCCCCGATATTCGGGCAAAAGATACATTCCCGCAAGCTGCGCCGTGTCACCCTCCGGCAGACGCAGCGCTACCGCGCCGATTGCCCGATCGACGAGCACGGAAATTCGAACGGTCAGCTCCGCAGGAATTCCCCACGAGGCAAGCATGGAAAGATCCTCCGGCGTCGGGTCGCGGTACCACATATTAAAATCCGTATGCTTGCCGCCGCGCCACCACATCTGACGTCCAAGCGTTGTGATCTCTTCGGGCAGATGCGACGCATCGTTGAGGTATTCCAGCGTATACGTTCCGTTCTCCCAACGCAGCTTGGTAACTGCGGTATTTTCGCTGTGACCCAGATTCTCCTTTTCCGGGAAGAACAGACTTTGAATGACACCGCGCATGACCATTCCATGCGAGAAGATAGCTGCCGTGCCGCCCTCATGACGGCGCGCAACCTCCTCCATTGCCTCCAAAAAGCGGTGGGTATAGTCCTCAAAATGTTCGCTTCCCTCTACCTGCCACTGCCTCGGTCTGCGTGTAAAATCACGATTTCGTTCCGGATCGATATGGTCGAGATAGCCAAAGGGCAGGTTCTCCCAGACACCGCAGCCGATCTCACGGAAGCGTGCGTCTTTATGAAGCGGCAGGTTTTTGGCGCGATAGATTGCAGCAGCCGTCGTACAGGTGCGCGTCAGGTCACTGGCGTAGACCGCATCGACAGGAATGTTTTCAAACCGTTTTTGCAGCGCCGCGATCTGCTTCATGCCGTTGGGGGTAATCATTGCGTCATACTGCCCCTGCAGGCGGCGAAATACATTGCCTTCCGCCTCTGCATGGCGGATCAGATAAAGTATCGTCATAAAATCACCACATATTTTGCAATATCATTTTTCATTTTCAGCGCGGCATCGACCGCACGCTGGGTATAGTCTCTGCCGTCACTTTCCGTCATCTGCCATGCGCAGATAATGCTGCGCGAGGCGGTGATGATGGCGCCGTGGCCGAAGCGGTCAAAGGCAAACTGAACATTTTTTGCCGTGCCGCCCTGTGCGCCGTAGCCGGGCACCAGGAAGAACAGGCGGTCATATTTTTCGCGCAAAAGCTTCATCGTCTGCGGGAAGGTTGCTCCTACCACCGCGCCGATTTCGGAATAGCCGTTCTTCCCGAACAGATCGACGCTCCAGCGCATTGCCAGATCCGCCATGGCGGTATAGACCACACGGTCGCCCGAAAGCAGATCCTGCACCTCACGGGAGGATTTGTTCGAGGTTTTGAGCAAAAGGAAAATATTTTTCCCGTCATGCTTGCAGTACGGCAGGAAGGGCTTGACGCCGTCGCTGCCCAGATAAGGGTTCAGCGTGAGCGCGTCACAGTCATAGAGCCGATAGTCCTTTTCTCCGACGCTGACGCTGCCAAACATCGCCTGCGCATAGATCTCCGCCACACCGCCGACATCGCCGCGCATGGAATCGATCAGAACATAGTAGCCGCGCTGCTTTGCATACTTGCTGATGCGCTGCATTTGGGCAATTCCCTCCGCGCCGAGTGCCTCGAAGCACGCGCTCTGAAGCTTTACCGCCGGAACGATCTCGGCAAGAGCGTCCAGCAGCTCCGTGCAAAATCGATAATATGCCTCTGCTGCGCCGTGCAAGGTCTGGCCATGCTCCTCAAATGCTTCGCTGACGATATGCGGCGGCAAAATCGGCAGATAGGGATCCAGTCCGACCATCACCGGATTTTTTAACTTTCGAATTCGTTCCTGCAAAACATCAATCGACATGGCAAAGGCCTCCTTTTTTCTTTTTTCAACTTTTATTATAGCACATACCTCAAATTGTGAAAAGCGGATTTTCCGATTTTCGATTTTTTTCGTTGAATTCGGGAAAGCTATCGTATGAATTTTGATAGCGAAGGGAGGAAACGATCATGCAGGTAAAAGCTTTTTTATTAACGCTCGGCATCGGTATGGCGGCAGGCGGTGCGGTAGCGCTGATGCTTCCGCAGCAATCGAGCATCCGCAAGACCGCACAGAAAGCTGTGGATTCCGTGGAGCAGGGCATCGCCAACGTCATGCAATAATCTCTTGCACGGTTCATTCGGTCTTCGGTCAGCCCCATATACTGTCAAAGAGGAGCGCCCCGAAGGACTCTCCTATCAGCGTGTCGAAAATCTGTTACGACACGCTGATGGACTGTTGAGAAAGGTTCAAAGACAAGCAACGCACACTCGTCGGCGTACACAGGTACGGTAGAGTGTGCGTTGCGCGGTAAGTCATAATGCTTGCGCAGCAAGCGTTTCGCCTGCTTTCGTATTTGAATGCCAAGAGAGCATATATGCGCCGATGCCGAAATCCGGTTTCCTGCCATGTCATCCTGAGCGAAAGCGAAGGATCCTCGCAGTATCGATAGCAAAAAGATTCTTCGTCACTGCGTTCCTCAGAATGACAAAGGGAGAGGGCCTTACTTTATTTTGACGGTTTGGGCCTTTATCGACAGTCAAAGAGGAGCGCCCCGAAGGACGCTCCTCTTTGCTTATTTCATCTATCGTCTTGTGGACACGAAAAGCATCCAAGCGCTTTCCGATCCAAACGATCATAAGATTCGTGATCGATTACGGATAGATTACCTTGTCGCACAGGTTCATGATGACCTGGGCAACTTCCGCTCTGGTTGCATTCTCCAGCGGATTGATGGTGTACGGCGACTTGCCGCGCATCAGACCGACACCGACAGCCCACTTGACATACTCAAGTGCCCAGTCGCTGATGTCGCCCTTATCGGTATAACGATCCATAAAGACCTGATTCTTCAGCGTCATATCCATGCCGAGGTATTCGCAATAACGATACATGATCGCTGCCATTTCCTCACGGGTAATGAACGCATTCGGATCAAACGTCGTCGCGGTTCTGCCGAGGACGATGCCGTTATCCGCCGCCCACTGCACATAAGGTGCATAGTAGTCACCGGTATCAACGTCGCTGAATGCCTGACCGGTGTAGAGGCTGGTATCCACGCCGGACATTCTGCCCAGCACGGTGACGAACATTGCACGGTTCATATTGATATACGGCCCGAACAGGTTCGTCTCGACACCGAAGAAGTAGCCGCGGTCGGTCACGAAGGTGACTGCATTGTAGTACCACTGATCGGTACGGACATCATCGTAGTAAGACGAGCCCTGAACCTCGAAGGTGACATAGATCTCAACATTGCTTGCCGGCATCGTGAAGCTCCAGGTCTCCACATAGTCGGGATCGCCGCCTACAGACAGGCAGGAAACCGGTACCGCATAGCCAAGTGCGTCGAGAACTACCACTTCCTTGACACGGTAGCCGTCATCCGGATCTGCCGTGATGATGACATTGTCACCGACGTGTGCAATCTCGGCCGGAGACAGTGTGACCGTGCCGTGACCGTCTTCAAAGAAGTTCAGTGCGAACGCGCTTACATCATAATCGCTCTTTACCAGCGTCACAACGATATCCACATCGTGATCCGGCATCGTGAAGGTGTAGTTGCCGCCTGCCGGTGCGATCGGCTCATTGACGGTGATTGCGCCGCCGTCGACAACGATGGAAGTCAGTTCCCAACCTGCATCCGGCATCACGTTGATTGTGACGGTGGACAGGTAGTCGGCAGTCATGTTGTCGGTGTAGTAGCCGTTGAGCGTTGCATCGCCTTCACCGATCAGCTCGAGGTTTGCGATGTAGGTGATCTCTGTGAAGATCGCCGTTACGGTGACGGCATCTGCCGGCATCGTGAAGGTGTAGACGTTCTCCGCGATCTGAGTCAGCAGGCAGGACTTCTCGCCGCCGGCGTAGGTGACAGTCAGCTCCTGAAGCTCATAGCCGGGCTCCGGAGTGACGGTGATGGTCACGATATCGTCGAGCTGTGCGGTCGGAGTAAGGTCGGTTTCGGCCTTGCCCTGCGTTGCGTCATAGACACAGGTGATGGAGTAGTCGATCTTCTCATAGTCAACCTTGTAGGTCAGGTCGCAGGCGGGCATTGCGAACGTCAGGGTGACAGGATCACCTGCCGGCGTATCGACTGCGGGAACTGCGCCGATCTGCTCAAACTTGACAGAGCCATCCTCATTGACTGCAACGATGGAGGCGACATAGTAGCCGGCATCCGGAGTTGCAACGATGGTGACGGTATCCTGATACAGGTACTCGAAGCTGGTCTCGGTTGCTACGGAGCCGTTGACGGAAATCTGACCGTCGGTCTCGCAATCGTCAGCCTTGGTGAGCGTGAAGGTGTCCTTCTTAAAGGTCACGGAAACGATCACGTCAGCAGCCTGTACGTCATGGATGTCTGCCTTGAAGGTTGCGGGGATGGTGAAGGTGTACTCGTTGCCGGAAACGGTGCAGTTCAGGTCGAGGACATAACCGTCGCTGTTGGTGGTGTAGACTCTGACCGTGTCGATCACATAGCCGACATCCGGCTCTGCGGTGAACTTGACCGTATCGCCAAAGACGGTGGTATCCAGAACATATTCTGCGGTGTTGCCGGTGGAGAGCTCGGTAACGGTGCCGTTGACCGTTGCCAGGAAGTGAACATCAATCTCATCCTTGTCGTAAGCGGCAATGATGGTGGTGTCCTTGACAATGACAAAGTCGGCATTGTCGTTGCTCGGTGTAACGACAGGCGTTTCGGTATCCTTGGAGGTCCAGCCTACGAAGTGATAGCCGGGTCTGCCTTCGTCAACCAGCGGAGTGAAATCGTTCACATTTGCAGTCTCGAGGTACGGGATCTGCTCGCCGCCGATCAGGTCGCCATTGTCGCGGTATTCCACATTGTAGATGTCCTTGATCGTATCCACATGGATGGTAACGGAGGACGCCGGCATGGTGAAGTAGTAGTCCGCGCCATAGGTGCCGTTGATATCGTCGGTGAAGCGGTCAATACGTTCACCGGTGGTATCATTGACTACATAGACCTTTTCGATGGTATAGCCGTAGTTGGCCTCTACATGGAAGTTCACCTGATCGCCGACGTTGTGCGGCGTGGTGTAGGTGGTAACGGCTTCCATGGTGATGTCGCTGACAGTGTAGTCAATGGCGAGATACTCGACATAGACCTTCACGTCGGATGCGGGCATATGGAAGACGATGGACTGCTCGGAATCGAGCACGTCGGACATGACGGTAGCATTCACATAAGAGGCTGCGTCAAAGTCCTTCACGGAGCCGTCTGCAAGCACGTAGTAGATCTTGCTGACCTGGTAGCCGTCGTCCGGAGTGACGGTGACGGTAACCTCGTCCTTATAATCCGCTGCAATGCTGTTTTCAATCAGACCGTTCAGTTCGACCTGACCGTGTGCTTCGGAAGCAGCATCCTTCGTGACCTTGTAGGTCTCTTCGACGAAGGTCGCAATGATGACCACGTCATCTGCGGGCATATCGAAGCAGTAAGAGCCGTCCGAAAGCTGGGTGTACGGGCAGGTCTGCTCGAAGCCGTCAAAGTAGACGGTCAGCGTGTCAAGATCATAACCGGTGTACTCAACGACCTTGAAGTAGATGCGGTTATCTACGTTTGCAGTGCCGTTTGCCGGAATCTTATAGACCTGGCTGAGTGCATTGGTGTAATCTCTTTCGGTGTAGGGGATCAGCTCGATTCTGCCCTGAGAGGTCAGATCGGGATCCAGACTTTCCACGACGACAGCCGGGTTAACGCTGCTGTCGGGCTTATAAGTCTCAAAGTTGCTGGTTTCAATGTCAATCGCGTAGTCAATCGGAGCATAGGTGATGGAGACATGAACATCCTTCGCGACCATCGGGAAGGTGAACATCGTCTTATCCTCGCTCAGAGAGTAGTCGACCAGAGAAACCACACTGATGCCGTCAAAGAAGGTGCCGGAAACGTCCACAACCTCATAGCCGGGGATCGGAGTGATGTCGATGGTGACGGTATCGCCCTGCGGGATCATCAGATTGTTGGTGTAGAAGCCGTTGAGCGTGTATTCGCCTGCAAACGGCAGATTCTCTTCCACGTCTACACGGAACATCTTTGCGATGGTATAAACATCGATCTTGACATCCTCGGCAGGCATCGGGAAGGTGACGGTATAGTAGTTGATGCCGTCAATGGTTTCCTTCAGACGGAGCGTCGGCTCAATGATGGTCTTGCTGCCGTCCAGGCCGACGATTGCTACGCCGGTAATGACATAGTCATAATCCGCTGCAACGGTGAAATAGACATCCTTGCCGGTTTCCGCGTCGAGCTTGTTCAGAAGCAGGTTGGAGCTGTTGACATTGCCGCTGCTGATGGTGCATTCTGCCTTGAGTTCAAAGACATGCTCCACCAGACCGGCTTCCACGGTGTGCGGATTGCCGACATAGACCGCACGGACGATCAGGCTCTCGGTAACCTTGTCGGTTGCCGGATCAAAGTCGACTTCCGGATCGGTCAGCGGCAGAACCTGCCAATGATCGAAGGTGTAGCCATCCTTGGAAGCGACCGGTGCAGATGCGAAGTCGCCGGAGTCTACGGGGACAATGCCCAGCAGGGTGTTGTCGCTGTCGAGATAGGTGACCGTCAGCTCCGCCTTGACGGAGGTTGCGGTAATGGTGACATCCTCAGCCGGCATGGTGAAGACGTACTTGCCGTCCACGATGCTCAGCGCGATGGGTGCGCCGGAAGCGGTGAGGACATAAACCTCATTGAGAACATAATCCGAATTGTTCGGCTCGGCGGTAAACGCAACCGTTTCGCCTGCCTGTGCCTTATTCGAGCCGACGGTAATCAGGGTGTTCGCGTCGGGATTCGTAAAGACGGAGAATACGTTCTGCACTGCCTTTGCGGTGATGGTAACATCCGCATCGGGCATGACGAAGGTATAGATGCCGGAGGCATCCGGATGAAGCTCACGAACCACCGGGGACAGGCCGTCGGTGTAGGTGAGAACCACGGAATCCACTGCGCAGTCGGAATTCGGAGTTACAGTAAACTGAACCGCAGTACCAACGGCGACAGCTCCGGTAACATTCAGCGTAACGTCGCAGCGGTCGGTAACAACCGCAATGTTGTGTTTGCTGGCTTCAAATCTTGCGTAGTAGGTGGTGTCTACCACAATACTCGGTGTCAAGCTGCCGGCAAATACACGGTCGGCTGCGTTCTCCTTGTTCTCCCAGTAAAGGAAGGTCTTGCCCTCGGCAACAACCGCTGCCGGAGCGGTGACGCTCTTGCCTTCGCTGATCGGCTCATAGCCGTAGAGAATACCGGTATCGGGATCCACGAAGCGGACAATGCACTCAGCCGCTTCCCAGACTGCGGTAAAGTCCGCGTCTGCATAGACAACATAGTTGCCGTCCGCACCATAGACGATGCCCGTAGCATCTTCACGCCAGCCGACAAATACATAGCCGGCCTTGGTGGGCTCTGCCGCCAGCGTTACCGTCTCGCCGTAGGCGACATTTTCGATATCCGCAAAGTCGGGCATACCGCCGTCCAGATTGAAGTGAACCTTATAGAATTGCTGGCTGTAAACTGCGTTGTAGATGATTTCATCTTCTGCGTCGGAGGCAACCGCAAAGGTGCCGCCTGCACCGACGAAGCCGGATTCGCTGTACCATTTATCAAACGTATAGCCGGGCTTGCTCGGTGCCACTGCCGGAGCAGTACCGTTCGTACCCTTTTCAACGATCACATAATCGTACAGATCGCCGTCGTTGATGAACTTGACTACGGTGCTGCCAACGGGGATTTCCTCCAGAATGATGTTGATGAGAACCTCGCCCGCAGGCATGGTGAAGAGATAGCCGTATACGCTGCCGTCTTCACTGAACGTGAGCAGGGAGCTAACCAGCGGAACCGCTTTGCCGCTTGCCGTGATTGCCACACTTTCAACAGCCTTCAGAACATAGCCCTCGGGGATGTTGATTGTCATCAGAACGCTCTCGCCCATCTGATAGGTGCTCTGACTGAGGTTGTAGGTCAGACCTGCGTCATCCGGAGTGACGATAACGTTTACGCCATACTCGGATTCCTCCGTCATTTCCGCATAGAAGTTCAGGTCGCCATCGACCAGAATCTCATCTCCCTCTGCGGCCCATCTGCCGTTGTCATAATCGACCCAGACATAGCTGCAATCGTCTCTGCCCTCAGTATAGTAAGGAGCATCCATGTAGGAATTTGCAGGAACGACAAAGATGTCAATGAGATTGTTCTCTTCGTTATAGAACTTGACCGCATACTCTACGGAGTCCTCAGACCAGACAGCGATGAAGTCATAGTCACGGTCAATGTAGAGCTTGGCGTTCTCCATGTAGTAGGCGCCGTTTGCCTGATCCATCCACGCAACGAAGGTATAGCCTTCCTTGTCCGGTGCGGCAGGCAGAACGTATTCGTCGCCGTTGTACAGCGGAGCAATGGTTTCAACGGGGTTGATTGTGTCATTCAGGGTTACAGTATAGGTGATTTCTTCCCAGACTGCGTTGAAGATCATCATACGATCTTCATCGGCAGCAACGGTGAAGTCCTTCACGCCGCTGTTGGAATAGACATTGCCGTCATATTCCCAACCCTTGAAGACATAGCCGTCCTTTACGGGATCGGTTTCCGGAATGGAAGCATCCTGTCCGTCATAGGCAAGGAAGCCTCTGTAAATGCCGTCCTCCGTGTTGAAGCTGACGAAGCAGCTCAGCTCGGTGTCTTCTTCCCAAACAGCCGTCAGGAGGACATCGCTTGCGGGCATGGTGTACTTCGCGCCTGCCGGATGCATGTAGCCGTCCTCATCGACCCAGCCCTTGAAGACATAGCCGGGGAGCGTCGGCTCCGCCAAGACGACGACATCGCCGTAGGTCACATCCGCCAAAACATAGGTCGGCATATTGGTCGTGTCGTTGTTGAAGAACTCGACAAACGTGCCGTCGGGCAGCGCAAGGATGCACTTATACTCGGAGGCATCCGCCTCTGCGCCGCGGTAATAGGTGAGGTCGTAGGTGTTGATCTCGAAGAGCGCGACATAAGTCTCGTCCGCGTAGATCGGATCAAATTCGCTGCCGACGGGGTATTCCGTTCCGGTAGACAGTGCCTTCCAGCCGATGAAGGTGTAGCCTTCCTTGACCGGCTCCACGGGAGCTGTGGGCGTCTCGCCGGAGAG
>JAEDKB010000108.1 GCA_016296045.1 Oscillospiraceae bacterium | reverse complement strand
TAGCGAATCGCCCGTGATTTACGGTGACGGCTTTGACACATTTGCAGCGCCGACAACCGTAGATGAATCCACAGGAGAAATCATCGAAGCAGAGGCCGAAAATCAAGCCGTAGACGAAAGAACAAACCATTCCGCTAAATCTACCCTAAAAGTCAATAAAAATTCGTCAGACGGCGAAAAACAGGCAACAGAAACGATTTCAAGTTTCTTTGACGATTGACGGAGGTGAAAATCATGCCGATTCATGCACAACAGGCACGTCGGACGGGTATTAAAATTTCCGACACGATTTTGGAAGTAAATCCGATTTTCAGTTTTCCGTTGAAATTTAACCAGAAGATTTACGGCAAGGTCGCAACAGGTGAAACCGTGACGATTGAATATGAATCGGAACGGCACACGGGGAAAGTGTTTTACATACATCCGAAACGCAGATTCTTTGAGATTATCACAAAAGAGGGGATTAGAGAAACCTTTTATTTCCCTGTCAACGGAGATGTGAACGAATGAATACAGAACGGTGTGGATTGATTTCCACACCGAATCAAAATGGAGGAAGAATACATGGTAAATGGCGGTTTTTTTAAGGGGAAGCCTTTTTATCTCGGAGAAGATGAAACAAAGGAATACGCAATGGCGATTGTGTGGGGTGAAGTGAGCAGAGATGCAAAAGTCACCTGCATCAGAAAACCGAAAGCGGATTTTGGCATTGAATATCACAGAAAATCATTCATGAATTGCACGGTATGGGGTGACAGCGAGTTTTATCCGATTGCGACGCAGTTAAAGCGCGGCGATGTTGTTGTTGCGTTCGGCACATGGAAAAAGCAGATGTTTGAAACGAAAGAGGGCAGAAAGGAATATTTTGACTTTACGCCGTCTTTCCTGATTCCTGCCGCAATGGTATGCAACGGCGAAATGCCCGGTGCCAATCTTCCTGCCGACCCGTTTGTAGGCGAGGACGAATATCCTGAATATGAGGGGGATGCCCCTGAATCTCCGCTTTTTTAAGTGAGGTTTGCATATGGCAGAACGAAGAATGTTTGCTAAGAGCATTGTGCTTTCCGATGCGTTTTTGGATATGCCGATGTCTGCGCGGTGTTTGTACTTTACTCTTGGTATGCTTGCAGATGATGAGGGATTCATCGGTGCGCCGAAAAGCATTATGCGGCAATGCGGCGCAAGTCAGGATGACATGAATATTTTGATCGCCAAAAGATATGTGCTTACATTCGACAGCGGCGTGATCGTTATCAAGCATTGGAGGTTAAATAATTACCTACAGAAAGACCGATGTACCCCGACAACATATGTTGAGGAAAAATCAACTTTGATGTTTGACGAGAAAAAATCATACGCGGAAATTAAGGGAAATGCACCAATGTATACAGATTGTATACACAGTATAGATAAGTATAGTATAGTAGAGAGTAGTTTAGAAGTAAAAGGTTCTTCTAAAGATAGTTCCAATCATAATAATAAATCTTCTACTCCTAAAGAAACCTTAGATATTTGCACGGAGCAATTAAAAAATTCCTCCGTGCTTGCGCTTCCGCTGAATGACGGAACGGAATATGAAGTTCAGAAAAGCATGGTTGAAGAATTTGAAGGTCTTTATCCTGCGGTTGATGTGATGCAGGAATTGAGGAATATGCGCGGATGGCTGCTGAACAATCCGCGAAAGAGAAAGACCAAACGCGGAATCAACGCTTTTATCAACGCTTGGCTTGCAAGAGAGCAGGACAAGGGGAAAGGAGGAAACGGAAGAAGTGGAGAAAGTGGCAGCAATCATCGGAATGTCTACGAACACGCAGGGATCGAAATTTGATTTATCGCCGGAATCAGCACAGAGAAAACTGGTACAGATGAAAGCGGACACGATCAATCAAATGGCTGGAAACCTGAAAGGCTGGGACTGCAAAGAGTGCAAGAATCGCGGATATATTGCCGTTGTAGACGATGACGGAGAATCATTCCATACCGCCGTATGCCGAAGCTGCTCAACCAAAAGAGCGTGTCTGCTGAAAATGGAGCGGAGCGGATTGCGGAATGTGATTGCGAATTACACATTCGACAAATTTTCCGTTACGGAAGAATGGCAGAAGAAAATCCGTAAAGCTGCCGAGGACTATGCAGGTAATCCGAACGGAAAATGGTTTGCTCTATTCGGTCAGAGCGGAATCGGAAAGACGCACCTCTGCACGGCAATCTGCCGGAAGTTCCTTCTGGGCAATCGGCAAGTGGTCTATATGCCGTGGAGGTCTGACATTGAAATTATCAAGTCATACGAAAACGAGGAACGGGAAAGCAAACTGAAAGAGGTTAAGAACGCCGAAGTGCTTTACATTGACGATTTTCTGAAAACGGGAGCAGCAAGGGACGGCACGACACGACCGACAGGCTTAGAGGTTTCCATTGCCTACGAAATCGTAAATCACAGGTACATCAACCGCCTTGACACGGTTTTTTCTTCCGAGTTTATGCTTTCGGAGATTTTGAGCATTGATGAGGCAATCGGAGGACGGATCAACGAAATGTGCAGCGGAAACGCGATTTCTATAAACCGTGACACGAAGAAGAACTACAGGATGAAAAACACTTTATAAGGGAGAAAACGAATGGAATATGAAAAATTTCTGAAATCGAAAATGAGAACCGCGCCTGACTGTGGATTCTCCGTAGAACGGTCAGAAATCAATCCGAAACTGTTTGAATGGCAAAAAGACATTGTGATATGGGCGTTGAAAAAGGGCAGGGCTGGACTTTTTGAGGATTGCGGCCTTGGAAAGACAATACAGCAGCTTGAATGGTCGGACAAGGTTCAAAAACATTGCAATCTTCCGGTGTTGATTGTTGCGCCGCTTGCTGTCGCGGAACAAACAAAACGAGAGGGATTGAAGTTTGGATATACGGTAAACATTTGCAGGACACAGAAAGATGTCAAGAACGGAATAAACATAACGAATTACGAAATGCTTGACCATTTTGACGGTAGTGCGTTTTGTGGCGTTGTGCTTGATGAATCTTCCATACTTAAAAACTTTACAGGAAAGGTAAGAACTCAAATTATTGATATGTTTTGCAAAACGCCGTATAAACTGAGCTGCACAGCGACCCCCGCTCCGAATGACTTTATGGAGCTTGGAAATCAGGCTGAATTTCTTGGTGTTATGAGCAGAACAGAAATGCTTGCAACATATTTTACTCATGATGGCGGAGAAACGAGCAAGTGGAGATTAAAAGGTCACGCGGAAGAGAAGTTTTGGGCATGGCTTGCGACATTTGCGGTTGTTATCGGAAGCCCTGCCGATCTTGGATATGATAGCAATGGATATGACCTTCCGGATTTAAGAATGAATGAGATACAAGTTGATGTAGAAAAGGAAGAAGTTGAAGTTGGAGAAAATATATCTTTTTTTGTAAACACGGCTGAAACGTTGTCAGAACGCAGAACTGCAAGACGGAACAGCATGGAGAAACGATGCGAAGCAGCGGCTAATCTGTGCTATAAGAATCCTGAAGAGCAATGGCTTATTTGGTGCGACCTTAATTCTGAAAGCGAAATGCTGAAAGAAATCATACCCGGAAGCGTTGAAATTCGCGGAAGCAACACGGTGGAAGAAAAAACGGCTGCTTTAAGCGGATTTTCTGACGGGACAGTGCGCCGGTTAATAACGAAACCTTCTATTGCCGGATTTGGACTCAACTGGCAGAAATGCCACAATATGATTTTTGTCGGGGTTTCAGACAGTTACGAAATGATGTATCAGGCAATACGAAGATGCTTCCGTTTCGGTCAGGAACATACGGTAAATGTTTACCTTGTGACGAGCGAAGCGGAACAGGCTGTACTGGAAAATGTTTTACGAAAAGAGAAACAATGCCAAATGATGAAGCAGAAAATGGTGGAACACACAAAAGATATTTTGATGGAGGAGATCAGAGGCACCGTTCGTATTGTTATTCCGTATAATCCGAAAGTTAAAATGATTATCCCTGAATGGTTGGAGGAAAGCGTATGAATGTATTAAATCAGCATATTACAGACAAATTTGCAATCTACAACGGAGATAGCTGTGAAGTCTTGAAAGAGATTCCCGATAACAGTATTCATTACAGCGTGACTTCTATCCCGTTTGCGAGCCTGTACACATACTCAAACAGCGACAGAGATATGGGTAACAGCCGCACTTATGAGGAATTTGCAGAACAATATATGTATCTCGGAAAAGAATGGTACAGAGTTATGATGCAAGGAAGATGCGTGTCGATACATTGCATGAATCTTCCTACAAGCAAAGAGCGCGACGGATATATCGGAATCAGAGATTTTCGCGGAGATGTAATCAGATGGATGCAGAAACTTGGATTTATTTATCATTCCGAAGTCTGCATATGGAAAGACCCGGTTACGGCAATGCAGAGAACAAAAGCGCTCGGTCTGTTACACAAGCAAATTAAAAAGGATAGTTGCATGAGCCGTCAGGGTATTCCTGATTATGTGGTGACATTCAGGAAACCGGGAGTAAATCCGGAACGAGTGGAACACACAAACGAAACATTCCCCGTATCTCATTGGCAGAGCGTAGCTTCTCCGATTTGGGATACCTACGCATCTCCTGTATGGTGGGACATCAATCAGAGCAACACGCTTAACCGTGCAGCGGCAAAAGAGGACAAGGACGAGCGGCATATTTGCCCGTTACAGTTGGATGTTATAGAGAGGTGCGTTGAACTTTGGAGCAATCCGAATGATGTTGTTTTAGACCCGTTTGACGGAATCGGAAGCACTGGCTATCAGGCAATTCTGATGGGAAGAAAGCACATCGGAGTTGAACTGAAAGAAAGCTACTACAATCTGGCTGTTGAAAACTGCGAAAAGGCAACGGAGATTTTGAAAACCAAAGAATGCCAGCAGACGATTTTTTGATCTGATTTAATTGGAGGAATTGGATGAATACATCGAAACGAAGGACAAACTGGTGGCGCGGGATAAAAGCGATCATACGCGAATATCCGAACTATATAAACCGCGCTGACAAGCTGTCATGTGCGGAAAAGGCAGACTTTGAAGCCGTGGAAAAAGCGATTGCACAGACCAAAATGATGCGCAACGGAGAAATGCGTATGGAAATGATCGACCTCGTTTTCTGGAAGCAGAGCCACACGCTTTCCGGCGCGGCGATGCAATTTCCGTTTTGCGAACGGGAGGTGCGGCAATGGCACACGGATTTTATTCGGCTTGTCGGAAAGAACAGGGGGCTGATCGACTGAAATGACGGAAGGAAAGAAAAGCAGAAAAAACGAACGAGGTCGGGAGCTGGTACAGATTTACCGGGAGCAGAAACGGTGCATTCGGTGCGGTGCGCAGGACGAACGAACATTGCGCGGATTATGCAGATGCGAAAAGTGCGCGGAAAAACTTGCGCTCTATAAGTCAAAAAGAAGAGAAAACGGAACAGACCCGTCAAATTGTTATCGTGAAAAATGCCGGGAAGAACACCGCTGCATTGACTGCGGAAAACAAGACGCAAGGACACTGGACGGGCACCCAAACTGCGCCGTATGCCATGCAAAAAGAAGTGAAATGCAGAAACGGTACAGGGAGAAGTGCAAAATCAAGAAGATGGAAGCGCAGAAACGGAAAGCCTATCACATTTTGAAGCTGCTTCAATATCCGCTGATTACCGCCCCCTGTTATAAAGCATGGGAATTAGACGCTGAAACATATACGATGCTTTTGAAAAAGGCAAGAAGAAGGGAGAAACGAGCAAATGGAAACAAAAGAAGTAATTAAAGATTTGCTGGAACTGCGTGACGAGCTTTACTTAAACGATCAAATCACGATGAACGGTGTATGGAAGCTGAATGGTATCATTTCCAAAATTCAGGAAGAGACAGGAATTG
>JAEDKB010000107.1 GCA_016296045.1 Oscillospiraceae bacterium | reverse complement strand
GCGAATAGCGGTGTCTTCTTAATAAAAACCAAAGGTTTTTATTAAGAATTAGTATCAGAATTTCTGATTGACGCTGCGCTTGATATAAGTTGTATGCAGCAGATGATGTGCCTTTTCAGAGCCGGGTTTGCCGAGGTAATTGTCATACAGCTCAACAATTGCCGGATTCTCATGAGACTTGCGGATAGTATTTGCACTGTCAATATTGTACAGCACCTTTGCACGCTCTGCGCGCAGATCGACAAAGTTGCGTACGGAGGCATGCTGCTGGGGCTGACCGCCGCCGTTGACACAGCCGCCGGGACAAGCCATGATCTCGATGAAATGATAGTCCTTTTCGCCGGACTTGACCATTTCGAGCACCTTTGCCGCATTGGACAGGCCGCTGGCAACCGCAACGTTGACCTTCAGACCTGCAACCTCATAGGTCGCTTCCTTCACGCCTTCCACGCCGCGAACCTCCGCAAAGTCAAGTGCTTTGAGTTCTTCGCCGGTCAGGGTTTCCACTGCGGTACGCAGAGCAGCTTCCATAACGCCGCCGGTTGCGCCGAAGATAACGGCAGCACCCGTACCCAGACCCAGAGGACGGTCAAACTCTTCGTCCGGCAGCTCGTTGAACAAGATGCCGGCACGTTTAATCATGCGGGCAAGCTCGCGGGTGGTAATGGCAATATCAACATCGGGCATACCGTTTGCGTCCTGATCGGGTCTTCCGATCTCGAACTTCTTGGCAGTGCAGGGCATAACAGAAACCATCACGATATTTTTCGGATCAATGCCTTCCTTTTCTGCCCAGTAGCTCTTTGCAATCGCACCGAACATCTGCTGAGGACTCTTGCAGGAGGAAAGATTTTCAGTGAATTCGGGATAATAATGCTCACAGTATTTGACCCAGCCGGGGCTGCAGGAAGTAATCATCGGCAGCTTGCCGCCGTTCTTTACACGGTCAACAAACTCGTTTGCCTCTTCCATAATGGTCAGATCGGCGCCAAAGTTGGTATCAAACACCTTATCAAAGCCCAGGCGGCGCAGTGCCGCTGCCATTTTCCCCTCCACATCGGTACCGATGGGCATGCCGAAAGCTTCGCCACGGGCCGCACGGACTGCCGGAGCGGTCTGGACAAGGACGATCTTTGTCGGATCGCTGAGCGCCGCAAATACATCGTCAATGTTCTCTTTCTCTTGCAGAGCGCCGGTCGGGCAAACCGCAATACACTGGCCGCAGGAAACGCAACTCGTCTGCGCAAGATCCATTTCAAACGCACAGCCGATATTGGTCTTAAAGCCGCGGTTGTTGGCACCGATTACGCCGATGCCCTGTGTCTTCTCGCAAGCCGCTACGCAGCGACGGCAGAGAATACACTTGGAGTTATCACGAATCATATGCGCAGCGGAATCATCAATTTCGCTTTCGGATTTTGCGCCGTCAAATTCGCCCTCATTGTCTACACCATACCGGCGGCAAAGCTCCTGCAGCTCGCACTCGCCGCTGCGAATACAGGACAGGCAGCTGCGGTTGTGATCGGAAAGAATGAGCTGGAGCGTCTTTTTACGATACTCAATCACGCGGGGACTGTTGGTCGTAACTTCCATCAGGGAGCCGTCACGCCCCGGGCCGGAAATCGGATAGACACAGGCCGCACACAGGCCGCGAGCGCCTTTGACTTCAACCACGCACATACGGCAGGCACCGATGGCGTTGATATCCTTCAGGTAGCAGAGCGTGGGGATATGGATGCCGGCCATTCTGGCTGCTTCCAGAATTGTGGTGCCTTTGGGAGCAGTCACTTTGATGCCGTCAATAATTACAGTATATTCTTCCATGATCTGTACCTCCTTACTTCTTGCCGATGGCCTTGAACTTACAGTTGTCCATGCAGACGCCGCACTTGACGCACTTATCCGGATTGATCTTGACAGAAGCCAGCTTATGACCCGGAGCAATATAGTCGGTGCGCTCGATTGCGTTTGCAGGGCAGTTTCTCATGCAAAGTCCGCAGCCAATGCACTTATCCTGATCGACCTCGAACTTCAGCAGACCCTTGCAGACACCTGCCGGGCAGCGCTTTTCGACGACATGAGCGACATACTCATCACGGAAATAGCGCAGCGTGGAAAGAACGGGGTTCGGAGCCGTCTGTCCGAGGCCGCACAGAGCGTTTGCCTTGATGTAGTTGCACAGCTCCTCGAGCTTGTCCAGATCCTCCAGAGTGCCCTTGCCCTCGGTAATCTTGTCAAGGATTTCCAGCAGGCGCTTGGTGCCGATACGGCACGGCGTACACTTGCCGCAGGATTCATCCACGGTAAATTGCAGGAAGAACTTCGCAATATCGACCATGCAGTTGTCTTCATCCATAACAATCAGTCCGCCGGAGCCCATCATGGAGCCGATTGCCAGCAGGCTGTCATAGTCCATCGGCGTGTCGATCAGGCTTGCGGGGATACAGCCGCCGGAGGGGCCGCCGGTCTGCGCCGCCTTGAATTTCTTGCCATTGGGGATGCCGCCGCCGATTTCTTCAATGACTTCACGCAAAGTGGTGCCCATGGGAATTTCAACAAGGCCGGTATTCTGAATCTTGCCGCCAAGTGCAAAGACCTTGGTGCCCTTGGACTTTTCCGTGCCCATGGAGGCAAACCACTGTGCACCGTTGAGGATGATCTGCGGAATGTTTGCCCATGTTTCAACATTGTTGAGAATGGAGGGTTTCTGGAACAGACCCTTTTCTGCCGGGAACGGAGGACGGGGTCTCGGTTCGCCGCGCTTGCCCTCGATGGATGTCATCAGAGCGGTTTCTTCGCCGCAGACAAATGCACCTGCACCCAGGCGAAGATCGATGTCAAACTTAAAACCGGTACCCAGAATGTTATCGCCAAGCAGACCGTATGCGCGTGCCTGATCGATCGCAATCTGCAGGCGCTTGACCGCAATCGGATACTCTGCACGGACATAAATATAGCCCTGCGTCGCGCCGATGGTATAGCCGGCAATGGCCATTGCTTCCAGAACCACATGCGGATCGCCTTCCAAAACGGAACGATCCATAAATGCGCCAGGATCGCCCTCGTCCGCGTTACAGCAGACATACTTCTGATCGTCGTCGTACGCTCTGGCAAATTTCCATTTCAGGCCGGTCGGGAAACCTGCGCCGCCTCTGCCCCTGATGCCGGCATCCAGAAGTGTCTGGATAACATCTTCCGGCTTCATTTCGGTCAGGACTTTCTTTAAGGCAAGATAGCCGTCCGTTCCAATGTATTCATCGATATCTTCGGGGCTGATGCGGCCGCAGTTGCGCAGCGCAACACGTCTCTGCTTGGAGTAGAAACGGGTTTCATCGTAGCCCTTGATGCCGTTTTCGGTAACCGTTTCGTCAAACAGGAACTCGGTGACAGGCTTGCCCTCTTTCAGGTGCTGCTTGACGATCTGCGGAATCATTTCTTCCGTTACACGGGAATAGAAGCAGCCTTCGGGATGGACGATCATAATGGGACCGAGTGCGCACAGACCGAAGCAGCCGGTCTTGATGATTTGAACCTCGTCGGTCAGGTTGTTTGCAGCAAGCTCTTTTTCCAGCTTCTCAATGAGCTTTTCGCTGCCGGAGGAGGTACAGCCCGTACCGCCGCAAACACAGATATGTATACGGTAGTTGTCATCCATTTTTCCAATCATTTCTTCCGAACGGAAATGAACATGGGAGGACATTCTGTCTCGGATCGCTTCTAATTCTTGAATCGTGATATTCGGCATTGAATTTCCCTCCTTATTCATACTTGTCAAGGATATCCTTGACCATGTCCGGCGTCAGGCGACCGTAAACATCGTCGTTGACCATCATGACCGGAGCCAGACCGCAGGCACCGACGCAGCGGCAGGAATCCAGAGAGAACTTACCATCCGGCGTACACTCGCCTTCCCCAATGCCGAGCAGCTCGGAAATCTTATCATAAACCGCCTGAGATCCCTTAACATAGCAGGCAGTGCCGAGGCAGACAGAAATTCTGTACTGACCCTTGGGCTGCAGCGCGAACTGTGCATAAAATGTTGCGATACCGTAGATTTTTTCCAACGGTTCGCCGGTCGCGTCAGAGATCATCGTCTGAACTTCAATAGGCAGATAGCCGTAGATGTCCTGTGCATGCTGCATAATGGGCATCAGACAGCCAGGCTGCGATTTCAGCTCAGCAATGACTGCCATTAGCTTTGCTTTTTGTTCTTCTGTTCCGCGAAACGGAACGCCTTGTTTTTTACAAGCCATGTTATCCTCCTGTAGCAGGGTATCCAAGTCCCTATAGTCTGACAGAATCATATCATTTTCTTCATTTTTTGTAAAGCCTTTCATACGAATATTTCATAACAATTATATATATTTTGATATACCGCCTTCTAAAAAACAAAATACTTCCGCAAAGCGGAAGCATTTTCAGGCTGTCAATGAAGCCCCAAACCGTCAAACTATCGTAATGCCCTCTCCTTTTTTCATTCTGAGGAACGCAGTGACGAAGAATCTTATCTCCATCGAAAATGCGAAGATCCTTCGCTTTCGCTCAGGATGACATGGCAGGAATCCGGAGCTGAATGCTTCCGCAACGCGGAAGCATTTTCAGAGACTTATCCGATTTTACTTTTTAATTTGAAAGTAATATCGATCATTTTTTTGAGAAGCGGACGGGTAATGATATCCAACTGACCGACATAGGCGCGGAAATCTGCGCCAAAGCCCTGTTTATAACGATGCAGACCGTATTTCGGATTATCCTCCACCGGATGACCCTCTACGCCGCGAAAATCAAACCAGCGGCAGCCTGCCCGAAGCGCATCGCACTGCATCTGCCACTGCAAAAGCTCATTCGGGCAGAGCTTGAGGTATTCGCGGTCAGAACAGCCGTACATGAAATATCCGCGGTCGCCTTCTATGACGGAAACGGAGGCGGCAATCGCCTTGCCGTCGCTTTCGGCAATATAGAGCCTTGCCATATCGCCCAAACCGGTCAGGAAGCTGCGGAAGTACGATTGACTTCTTGCTTCAAAATCATTTTTCTGCGCCGTCTGCTCCATCATCTCACAAAAACGGGGCAGATCATCCACCGTGCCGAGTCGAACCGTCACGTTGTTTTTCTGTGCGCGATGCAGATGTGTTCTTGCCGTCTTATGATAGATCGTCTCAAGCGTCTCCGGCGTTAGTCCCTCCATATCCGTTACATAGCACATACGCGGCTGGAATAAGGAAAAATCCGAAGCAGCATCAATGCTGTAGCCCAGCTTTCGCATACCGTCAGCAAAAGCGGTGTCGGTTTCATCAATTCGCGGATCCAAACGAAGAAGATATGCGCCGCACCTTTTGGCAAGTTCTTTTGCTCCCTCCGTCAGCTCACGGAGCGTACGGAAATCGGTATAGTCACAGATCGGACCACGCGGCGCATAGAGCATACAGGTTTTAAAGAAATGTACATTGTGCCGGAGCAGCGCCATGGAGCCGATAATTTTCCCGGTTTCGTCACGGCAAATTATGCCGTGCCAGCCCCAGTCCGTTTTTACCCGTCCCCATGCCGAGGTCTGCATAAAGTGGTGATTCGGATGGGACATCACAAATTGATCCAACTCCTGCGCGTGGGCAAGATCAACATACTCGATCATATTGGTTCCTTTCTTCCAACCGTGTCGGAATCAGATTCAGTTTTGTAAGTATAACATACTTGGCAGCAACTTGGCAAGTCATTTTCACAATATAAAAGGGGCTGTTTCTTTACAGCCCCTTTTATGAAATCCAGTCCAACAGCGCTTGCAGCCATTCAAAGGACTTAAAGCGCAGCTCATATGCTTCCTCGCCGCCCTCAATCAGCTCCGTTTCCTCGGAATCAAAACCACCGACTGCGGCCGTTCGTTCCAGCGCATCGGAGGTCGCTGCCGTACACAGTG
>JAEDKB010000106.1 GCA_016296045.1 Oscillospiraceae bacterium | reverse complement strand
GAGCAGGTCTTATTCCAACATTTTGCGAGTTAACGACAAAAAAGTCAGATTATTAAATTTCGGCTTGTCGGACAGATAAGGGCGCACGCCTGTACGGGGTAATCCCGTATGTGCGTTTTGTGTCGCTGCGTTCCGAACAAGGGACTGCATCCCTTGCTCTGCTTGGTGTTTATCCTCTTAAAGCAAAAGGCGTGACCGCTTTCGTCACGCCTTTTGCTTATTTACTGTCTTAAGAATACCGCCCAAAATGTGCAGGTTTTTTTCTGCCATAGGATCGGAAGAATGTGGAAAAGGGTCGAACATTGACTTTTAAGCGATTTTTCGGTATACTGGAATCTGATATAAAGCTTCAGGCTTTTTCCCGCGATGAACGAGCGCCGGATTTTGCGGAAAACGGCGCATGAGTGTACTCAGCCCACGGTGTTTGATGAAATCTTTTGTCAAGATTCCGTAGATATACATTTGGAGGTATATCAAATGAAACGTGTACTTTTTGTTTCCGTTTTGAGTCTGATATTCTGTGGATTGCTTTCCGCCTGTTCGATGATTTCCGATCCGAAGCCCTTCCCCGGCCTTGAAACGTCAGCTTCTTTTGAAACGACGGATGCGACAACCGCTCTGACAGAGGCTTCTTCGGAGACTGTGTCTGAAAGTGAAGCTGCACCTTCTTCAGATTCAGAGGTCGAATTTCCTACGTCCGCTATTCCGGCAGATTCGCTGGAGCAGCAGCTTCAACTGATTCTTTCCTGCTCTGATCTTTGGAAATATGATGCTTCTTCCACCGAAATTTGCAGCTATTGCGTGACGGATCTGGATCACAACGGCCGTCTGGAAATTCTGATGTCCAGTTTCAGCACCACCAGTTCCATCAGCTATACGCAGTGCATGGAGGTCAATGAGACTTTTGACGCGCTGACTGCGTGTGTCGTAACGGAGCTGAACGGAGATATTCAGCCGATGGAATCCGTGGTTTGCTACACGGACGGAAAGGTCTATTGCTATGCCGTCAGTGACAAGGTGCAGACCGTCTGGCAGGAGACGAATTTGACAAAGCTTGCCATGAAGCTTGAGGGCGGAAAGCTCACGGAGGAAAAACTCGCAACCGCCACCAATTCCTCGAAAATCACGTCTACGGATCTGGAATCGTACTATAAGGACGCCGAGGACAGACCGATCACGCGTGCACAATACGAGGCGATTTATGACACGCATTTTTCCGGCTGGAGGAAAGCGGAGATCGGCTTGGGCTGGATCGGCGGAAATTACAGCATTCCGAGTCTGGATATGCTCAGAGCATCCTATGAAGCCTTTACCGTTTTATACTAATACCTGATAGAAGGAATTCAAACGTTCTGTCATGTATTCGTATCAGAATGATAAAGGGATAGGGTATTATGCGTCAATGTTAAAGCAGAGTATCTTTCCATGTCATCCTGAGCGAAAGCGAAGGATCTTCGCACCTTCGATAGAGAAAGGATTCTTCGTCGCTTTGCTCCTCAGAATGACGTTTACGGGAGCTGCTCCGGAAAGAAGTCATGATTTCTGTCAGGTATTGGTATTAAGCTAAAAAAAGAAGAACTGCCGCAGAATTGTAAAAAAATTCTGCGGCAGATTTTTGATTATTATTCAGGCTTTTTCCACGTTTTCACCGGCGGATGCTCCCGAAGCGCACGAAAAAAGCGCTGAAGCTGCTCCCGGGATTCTTCCTCCAAAAGACCTCCCTCCACAGAGGGACGGTGATTATAGGGAAGGGCAAAAAGATCGGTCAGAGTGCCGCACGAGCCTGCTTTCGGGTCGGGCGCACCGTAGACCACACGCGCAATGCGGGCGTTGATGATGGCACCGGCGCACATCGGACAGGGCTCCAAGGTGACATAGAGCGTACATCGCCACAACCGCCAGCCGCCAAGCGTGGTACAGGCTTCGTTTATGGCCTCCAGCTCTGCATGACAGAGCGCATTTTTTTTGCTTTCGCGGCGATTTCTGCCGCGTCCGACGATCCGATCCCCGTCAACAATCACGCAGCCAACCGGCACTTCACCCTCCTGCGCCGCCTGCGCAGCCAATTGAAGCGCCTCGCGCATAAAATCTGCATCCGTCATATTTTCACCTCCGGCTGTCTCTATGATAGCCGATTTTTTATTTTCCGTCAACTCTCCGGCGGTGAAAATCGATTCCAGCAGCAGCGCGGCATCCTCTTTGGGAAGAGGGGAGCCATCGGAGCAGCGCAGGCGCTTGCAGGTATCCTCCAAAATGCGGTTTAAAACGGCGGCATCCTTTTGTCGGCTGCAGCCCGTCAGCAGAAAATCGGTAGTAACATCAAACAGCCGCGCCATTTCGATGAGCAACTCGGTGGAAGGAGTGCGCCGATCCTGTTCATACATTCCGACGGCGCTTGGGCTGACCTTGAGCGCGGCGGCGAGTGACCGCTGAGACAGACCAGTCTGTTTCCGCAGCAACGCAATTCTTGCACCCAGCAATTAAAAACCCCTCCTTCCGCATATAACCCTATCATATTTCAGGCAGATATTTTGTGATATTTTGTAGATTGGAAAAAAATACTTGACATCACACGTTTTGTGTAGTACACTTTTCGTGTAGAATTGGAAAAATATGGAAAATAAAATAATTAAAATAGTTTCGATTTTTCATGTTTTACCCTCCTTTTATTCGGTTGTGGAAGGATGGATTGCCTCGCATGGATAAGCTGAATTCCAACAGGAGGTGAATCCGGATGACCGAACCGACCTTGGTGTGTTGGTGTGATCTGTGCGGCACGGAGCTGTATGCCGGAAGCTTTTGCTATCGGCTGGAAGGCATGTGCATCTGCCCGGACTGCTTAAAGGTCTATGCCACGAAATATTTTCGGACGGCGCTGGAGCTGGTATTATGATGCTTTATGAGCTTTCCGAGGGATATCTTCTGGCAGCGGAGCCTTTACGCAAACGGCTGCGTGAGCTGCGTCAGTCGCTGAAGGCGTGTGAGGACGCACTTGACAGGGCACAGCTTCGGCATGAGATCGCCTATCTGTCCGGCATTTTAACGCAATGCCGCGAGCTGGCAGAGCTGACCGCACACTACTATGAAAGGGGCTTTTACCGCAATGAAAAATATACCCTGTGATTACACGGATATCCGTTTGCCGCGAGCGGTTCAGATGCGGCGAATGGAGCGTGTGATCCGCTCGGAGCTGACCGAATTGCAGCGCGATGTACTTTTGGCGGTTTACTTCGGCGGAAAGACGCAGGCGCAAATCGCGCAGGAGCGTGGAGTCAGCCGCTCGACGGTCTGCCGCACCCTGCATCGGGCGGAGAATCGGCTGCGTCGTTTTCTGCGCTATTGATTCTTTTTCCCGAAGCGAACGCATAAGAAAATCCCTCCCTGCCAAACTAATTCACGGATGAAACATCTGTGATTGATAGAATGCAGGAGGGATTATTTTTATTATGGAGCATCCAAAGAAGCCGCCGGAGCGGCACGGAGATCTGCACGATCCGAAGCTGCCGCAGATCCATTCGGGAATGACCGGCAACCGCGCAGAGCAGCGAAACAGACCGTAAAAATCGGCGTGCCGAAAAACTTTCGGCACGCTGTTTATAGTAGAATCTAATAAAAGGGTTAAAAGCTTTTTATCATATTCTGCATAATACCTGACGGAAACCCTGAATTCTTTCCGGAGCATCTCCCGTATATGTCATTCTGAGGAGCGCAGCGACGAAGAATCTTTTTTTTCGAAGGTGCGAAGATCCTTCGCTTACGCTCAGGATGACATGGAAGGAAGCCATGTTTCGGCATTGAAGCAGTTACGCTCTCTTATCATTCTGATTTTGACGGTTACGGGCGTTTCTGACAGATTGACGCTGTTTACTATCGACAGTCATGATTGTCCGTTTCTGGCCTTCATAAGCTGGCGCATACGGATGGAATGATCCAGCTCGCGCTTGCGGATGCGGAGCGACTGGGGCGTGACTTCAAGCAGCTCGTCATCGGCAAGGAACTCCAGACACTGCTCCAGAGAGAGAATCTTCGGGCTGGTCAGACGGAGCGCTTCATCGGCGCCGGAGGCACGCATATTGGTCAGCTGCTTTTTCTTGCAGACATTGACGGTCATATCCTCGTTGCGCGAACAGATGCCGACGACCATGCCGCCGTAGACCTCCGTACCCGGGCCGATAAAGAGCTGACCGCGCTCCTGCGCGTTGAACAAGCCGTAGGAGCAGGCCTCACCGGTCTCATGAGAGATGAGGGAGCCGGTTTTGCGGCGCTCGATCTCGCCCTTCATCGGGGCGTAGGAGTCGAGAACGGAGGACATGATGCCCTCGCCGCGGGTATCGGTCAAAAACTCATTGCGGTAGCCGAACAGGCCGCGTGAGGGAACCAGAAATTCCAGACGGTAACGGCTTCCCACAGGCGTCATGGAGACCAGATCGCCCTTGCGCTTGCCGATTTTTTCAATGACGCTGCCCATGGAGGTTTCGGGAACATCGGCGACCATGCGTTCAATCGGTTCGCAGAGCTTGCCGTCGATGGTCTTGGTCAGAACGCGGGGTGTGCTGACCTGGAATTCGTAGCCCTCGCGGCGCATCGTTTCAATGAGGATGGAAATGTGCATTTCGCCGCGCCCGGCGACGTTGAAAGAATCGGTGCCCTGCTCGGTAACGTGCAGGGAAACGTCCTTCAAAAGCTCGCGGAACAGGCGGTCACGCAGGTTGCGGGAGGTGACGTATTTGCCCTCACGACCTGCAAACGGAGAATCGTTGACGGAGAAGGTCATTTCGATGGTCGGATCGGAGATTTTTACAAACGGCAGCGCTTCGGGGGTGTCGGGGGCGCAGATGGTACGGCCGATGGTGATGTCGGACATGCCGGAGAAGGCAACGATCTCGCCGGCAGAGGCTTCGGTAATGGGCTTTTTGCCTAAGCCGTCAAATTCGTACAGGGCGACGACCTTGCCCTTTTCCTTGTGATCGGGGTCGTGATAGTCGCAGATGACGACCTCCTGATTCTGGCGGAGGGTTCCGCGTTCAATTCTGCCGATGCCGATTCTGCCGACGTATTCGTTATAGTCGATCGAGGAGACGAGCATCTGAACGGGAGCGGAGGGATCGCCCTCCGGAGCGGGGATATAGTTGACGATGGTGTCAAACAGGGGGGTGAGATTCACGCCGGTCTCATTCGGGCTGTAGCTTGCAACGCCCTGACGCGCAGAGCAGAACAGCGTAGGCGATTCGAATTGCTCGTCGGTTGCGTTGAGGTCGAGCAGAAGCTCCAGCACCTCGTCCATGACCTCCTCGATACGGGCATCCAGGCGGTCGATTTTGTTGACGACAACGATGACCTTGTGGCCCAGCTCCAGCGCCTTTTGAAGAACAAAGCGCGTCTGCGGCATGGGACCTTCTGCGGCATCGACCAGAAGGATAACGCCGTTGACCATTTTGAGGATACGTTCGACCTCGCCGCCGAAATCGGCGTGACCCGGAGTATCGACGATGTTGATTTTTGTGCCCTTATAGTGAACGGCGGTGTTTTTGGCAAGAATGGTGATGCCGCGTTCGCGCTCCAGATCGCCGGAGTCCATTACACGCTCGACCACCGCCTGATTTTCGCGGTAGATTCCGCCCTGCTTGAGCATTTCATCGACCAATGTCGTTTTGCCGTGATCGACATGGGCAATGATCGCAATATTACGGATGTTTTTCTGTTCAGACATGGAAACCAGTCCCTTTCCAGCAGCATTTCGCCGCGTACAATAAAAAATTTATCCACAAGCATAAAATATAACACATGATTTTGCATATCGCAAGGGAAAAGCGGAAATTTCCCAAGAAAAACGTCGAAAAAATACCGCTCTGTGCCGAAGAAAGCGCGTCTGCCGAACACAGGCGGCTTTTCTTGACATTTTCCGTGCGGCTTTGTATACTAATACTATTCTCTGATAAAAACATATTTTTAATCAGAGCTTTTGCTAAAAAAACGTCGGGCTGTTTGCCCGT